>JBGPJR010000035.1:0-10806 GCA_041485545.1 Terriglobia bacterium | reverse complement strand
GGGGTTGAAAACCCAGCAGTACCAGAGCCTGTATCACTTCACCGTGGGCGGACCCCTGGAAGACTCGCGTCTGAGGACCTTGCCTCCTTATTCATCCGCTCTGTAGTGAACGCTTCAAATCAGACGCCTGCATCGCTCTCTGGCGATGCCACAAATGCCAGAGAGTCATGCGGCGGCGGTTTCCCTCAATTACTTCGCGTATAATTCCATCATGATTCGCCGAACGTTGCGTTGTACTCCAACAATGGCCGGTGGCGTAATGGATCTGCTGTAGGAGGTCTGGGACTGGGTAGCCCTTTGGGAGGCTGAAGAACGGGGGGCGGAAGGAGCAGCGTAATCATGATAACGGTTAAGTTTGCGACTGGCGAGGAAAAGCAATTCAACCGTGAGTCCGCCAGCCTTATGGGTCCGGTGTTCTTGCTTTACCGGCGGCGCGGCAGGAAGCTAGAAACCTCCAATACTTTTTCCGCTGACCAGGTGGTATGGGCACGATTGCCAAGCGGCGAGATTATTTTTGGAAAGGGCAAAACAAAGTAGCCCACTACCGGATGTCGGTAACATGTCGATGAATCATCGAATATCGGGCGATCACTCGGCTCATGCAGCCAGCCTGAAAAGGCAGGATCAGCCCTCAGCCTATGAAGAAACTTCCACGCAAGGGAGGTAAGGGTTCAGGAAAGCAGGACCGGCGACAGCCTCGCTTCTCACGAGAGCTACTCGTGCTTTACGAAGACGATGCCGTCGTAGCCCTCAATAAACCTGCCGGACTTCCGGCTGTGCCTGTGAAAGGCTCCGATACTCCGTCCGCCTGGTCGATTCTTTCCGCAAAACTGAAGCTGAAAAGACAACGAGCCTTTGTCGTACATCGCATCGATCGTTTTACATCCGGGATTCTGCTCTTTGCAAAAACCGAATCGGATCGAGACGCACTCGTTCAAGAGTTTCTCCGCCATACTCCAGCGAGGCAATACCTCGCGGTAGTTCGCGGGCCTCTCCGCCTCAAAGCAGGGACGCTCGTTCACTACGTTCGACGAGAAGGAATGTTTCAAAGGTTGACCACAGAGAGTGACCCCAAAGCGGCTCGTGCTGAACTTCGGTATTCCGTCGAACGCCCTCTTCGGGACGCTGCGCTCGTCCGAGTTACGCTGGTGACGGGCTTGCAGAATCAGATCCGAGTGCAGTTTTCAGCGATCGGCAACCCGGTCATCGGCGACAGAAAATATCATCCGGCGGAAGCCTCGGAGCGGCGAATTGCTCGCGTCGCTCTTCATGCAGCGCATCTTCAGTTCATTCATCCACACTCGGGAAAGAGCGTCTCGATTGACTGCGAATTGCCCCCGGACATGCAGTCTCTTCTTCGGGCATTATCGCTGCCAACCCATGCGCGTCGGTGAGTGTTCCAGCGATGGCGTTCTCACCCGCCGATCGCTGAAGCCACTTGGCGGGTAGTCGGCTTAGTCTGCAAATAGCGGCCGCGGCGGGTCTCTTGAAGGCCGGCTCCGCTTCGGCACTTTTATGAGTGCTCAGCAGTGGCCTATACTTCCTCTGAGGACTGGTAAGTACCAGATGAGTAGCTCAGCTGGAGCTTTTCCGATGGGACCTGGGTAAGATGGGTACGAGCAGCATTTCGGAAACGGTGTGCGTCCTTATCCCCGCTGGGGAATTTCTCATGGGGTGTGAGGCTGGACAAGATGCAGAACGACCGGTTCACCGCATCTACGTGGATGCCTTTGAGATGGCAGCATTTCAGGTTCGCAACCGCGACTTCGCGAAGTTTGTGGAGACGACCGGCCATCCCCTTCCGCTCCAGTGGAATGACCCGAACTTTAGCCATCCTGACCAACCAGTTGTCGCAGTGAGCTGGCTTGAAGCCGTGAAGTACTGTGAATGGCTTAGCAATCGGACGGATAAACGATATCGGCTACCCACCGAAGCCGAATGGGAACGGGCGGTGCGTGGGGGACATGAGGGTTTTCTTTACTCTTGGGGCGAGGAATTGCCCAATGTAAGGGGCGCATATAATCGCCGGTGGACAGGGAGGGTGGAGGGGCCACTGCCGGTGGGACAGGACCTGCCGAATCCCTTCGGCCTATATGATATGAGCGAAAATGTGCATGAATGGTGCGCCGACTGGTTCGACAAGGGCTACTATGCCCAATCTCCGGAGCGCAACCCGCAGGGGCCGGCAACTGGGGATCGACGCGCTTCCCGTGGGGGATCTTGGCGGCATCAGATCAAGGTAAGCCGGTGTGCGGCCCGGTCCAGTCTGCCTCCCTCCTTTCGCTACTCAGACTACGGATTCCGTGTGGTGCGTGACATTGCCGGGAGCAGCGGGCGGTGACTCTGCTGCGACTGCGCTAACTCGAACTGCAACCCCTTCAAGCGTCAGTTGGTTCTATGGTGGGCGTCCTAGTGCATGGAAGTAATCATTTTATCGTTCGCGGCCCCTTGCCGGATCGAGCAACGGCACTCGCTTTAGTTCGACGCTGGTCGGTCATTCAAATTGGGACAATCACGCCGGTCGCTCTTCAGCAATGGCGCATCAGCACGCGGGAGTTTCGGGAAAACCTCGAATGGGCAGTGGTTGTTCCAGGGGATGGCGAAGTGAGCCCGGCAGTGGGACAGTTGCTGGAAGAGTTGTCATTGCGAGGAATAACAATCCACAATTCCGGATTGAACATCTGGTAGCTGCGGATCACGTTCTCAGGGTCTTATCAACGCCTAAGGACTTATCCACACCGAAATTGAATAGATCCTGAAGCGGAGGGAGATGGCTCTCCAGGCATTGGACCAAAGCTTTAGCGCAAGCATTCACGCCGATGGCACGTGAATCAATAGGGGGCGGAGCAATCTGAGCTTAGAAGCTCAGCCGGAGTGCGAGCTGAATCTGGCGGGAGGTGCTCGCAGGATGCAAGAGAATCCCGACCGTGGAATTGAGACGGCCGGGATAAGAGCCCGCATACACAATCGAGGGTGACGTGCTGGGAGGGAGGTAATTCGGATGGTTGGGCAAGTTGAACAATTCGGTCCGGAATTGCAGACGCCGTTCGCCGCCCAGCACGAAATCTTTTTGCACCGAAATGTCCATGCCGAATAGGCCGGGACCGATGATGGTGTTCCGTCCGACATTGCCGAGAGTCCCCGGCTCGGGCACGGAAAAGACACAGGGGTCGAAAAAAAGCTCCGTCGTCCGGAGCTTTTTCCCGGCGGGGACCTGACTTTCGCCGCTCCCGCAGCCAGCCGTCACTCCGTCGGTGGGATTGTTGCTCTGGCCTGGAAGCAAGTTCGGCCGGCTCGCCATAAACAGGAACCCAGCCTTTCGGACATTGAGTCGCGGGGTGAATGGGATTCCGGTGCGGAAGGACAAAATTCCACCCACCCGCCAGCCTCCGAGCACTTCCGACAGAACACCAGACTTCAGCCAACGCTGGCCCCTCCCAACAGGAAGTGTGTAGAGGTAATTAACCGAAAAACGATGCCGTATGTTGAAATCCGACAGCCCGCGTTCGAGCGTGCGGATCAGAGGATATTGCCGGCTGCCGGTGCTCGGGCTGTAGCTGGAGACGTCATCCACGGACTTGCTGTAGGTATAGTTGCCTTGCACCGTGATTCCCCGGCCGAGGGTCTGGTTCGCGGAAATCTGCAGAGCGTTATAGAAAGATTGCGCGTCGCTGCTGACCATGCTGATGGCGCCGAAAGCAGGATTGACCGGCCCGGAATTCTCCGGGAAAAAGAGCGAGCCATCGCTCCCAGTGATGGGGACAGGGAACAAATTCGCTTCGTAACCGCGGAACAAGTGATTCCCCCGCGCGCCGACGTAAGCAGCCTGGACCCGCAGGCCTCCGGCGAGTTCCTGTTGGATCGCCAGCGTGTAGCGAAGGACCGCCGGCGTCCTCATGTGGTTGTAGTCCAGAACGTCCACCTCGAAGTTTCCGAGAGGGTTTTCGAGAGCCGCTCGCACCGCGTCGGGAAAGGTCGAGGAAGCGTCAAAGGTGGGGATCACCGCCCTTCGATAATGCGGCGCGGTATTTTTCTGAAAGTCAATTACATACTCCAGCAGCGGATCGGCATAGATGCCAAAGCCCGCGCTCACCACCGTATTGGGGCTGTACTCCGGAGACCAGGTCAGGCCCACACGCGGTGAGAAATTCAGCCGCGACGGGTTCTCCCGCAGCATATCGCCCGGTTGGGCCGAGCGGTCGTGTACCGGGTCTGGCAGGAAAACCAGGCGGCCGTCCCGTTCCCGGATGATGCTCGCAAGTTCATAACGCATCCCGAGGCTCAATTGAAGGCGGGGACTGACCCGGTAATTGTCCTGGAGGTAAAGTCCCAGGAAGGTTTGACGGAACGCCTTGGAATTATCCGAGCCCGGCAGCGCCACGCCCAGGCTGCTCGTTTTCTCCGGCCGCAGCGAGAGAAAGCTATCCAGGCTGCTGAACGACCAGACGGCTCCTTTCTGAGAACTGTTGAAGACATCCCAGCGGTAGCGATGCACGTCGGCTCCAAACTTGAGTGCGTGCGGACCGCGCTGGGCCACTACGTCGTCCGCAAATTGGAACGTGTTCATGGTGTTGCCGGCAGGGGTGCTATCCGTAGGACCCATCGCAGCGATCCCGGGAATGTCAATCTGCCCAAACTGAGGGGCATCCCGAACGAAGTATAAGTCCCGGGAAATGCCAATCCCGTCCAGGGATTCCGTCCGGTCCACGGGACGGGTATAGCCGAAGCGGAATGCCATCAGCGTGCGGAGACTAAAAAGGTGGGTCCCTACCAAGGTCAAGTATTGCTGCCGGCTTTGCGTGTTTGTCCGAAACTGAAAGGTGCCTTGGGCACTGGTGCTGTTGGCGTTGTCGAAAGTGTAGTGGATGAAAAAGCTGTCGTGGTCGGAGAGCTTGTGATCGAGGCGGACGGTCCAGTAGTTTTCATTGGTTGGCTCGAACACCGGAGCAGCGTTGATGCCGAACCCTTGACCGACCGAACCCTGATTGGGGATGGGATACAGATCCAGGTAGGGTTTCGTTTGTTTGCTGATGGTCAGCCGCCGCAATTCGTTTCCGGCCGGGTCCGTAATAATTCCCTCGCGGGATTTGGCATCCGGGAAGAAACTCAGATCCGTCTCGGTCAGCCGGTCGCGCATCGCCTCAAAGCCGGCCGTGAAAAACGTCCTGTCTTTCTTCACCGGGCCGGTGACGGTAAAGCCGAACTGGTTCCGCTTGAAGGGAGGCGGATCGCTGCCCGGGTCAATGGCGTTGCGGGTGTCCAGCCTGCTGTTACGGAAGTACTCGAACAGCGTGGCATGAAGCTGGCTGGTGCCGGAGCGCGTGATCGAGTTGAGCACGCCGCCGCTGCCCCGGCCGTACTCGGCCCCGAAATTGGCGCTGAAGACCTGGACTTGGAAAACCGTATCCGATCCCAGTTGCACCCCCGCGGCGCTGCGGGGCACGCGGTTGCCTGTATCCATGATGTTCGTTCCATCGAGCAGGAAATTATTGGAAGACGACCGGCTTCCAGACACGGTGAGATTGCCGCCTCCGACGCCTCGCGAGGCCTGTGCGCCGGAGGTGTCCGCCACGCCTGCCTGCAGCGTCGCCAGTTGGTTGTAACTGCGCCCGTTCAAGGGAAGACCTGCGAGCTGGCCCTCGCTGATCCGCTCCCCAGGAGGGCCGGAAGCAGCCGAGTCGGCATTCGGTTGTAGCGTGATGTCCAGGGTGAGCGATTGCCCGACCGCCAGCACAACCTCCCTGCGCGTCTGGCTAAGAAAGCCCGGTCGGGAGATCTCGATCTGGTACGCGCCCGGCGGCAATGCCAGAATTTCAAATTCTCCGCGGGCGTTGGTGTTGGCGCCCAGGGTCTGGCCGGTGCTGAGGCTCTTCGCCACGACGGAGGTTCCGGGAAGCGGCGCTCCCGCTCGCCCCTGAACGCTGCCTCGCACCGAAGGCAAGCCGTCTTGCGCCAAAGCGGAAAGAGCCAGCGCCATCCAAAAAGCCCCCGCAACCGTGATCGCTGTTCGAACCGGCCTCTCCATCGGAATTCTCCGCAGAAGGATTCGTGAGATTTTCTGCCTAAGGCTCGCAGGACCTTGCTTCTGGGTGCCCGCGGGCATTATACAGGATCGACACCAATCGACAAGACAGGAAATCTAGTCAGCAGAATGTCTCGCCCCTCCGTTGGTTCGCTGAGCGAAAAGGACACCACTCTAGGAACGAATGTTTCCAACCAGATGGAACCTCTTGCTGAACCCTGATCGGAGTCGCTCTCGTTTTACGAGTGATGACATCGACGCTGATGAGAGAATGAGACAAATGGCCGGCGTGAGAATGGACAAATGGCTGTGGGCAGCCCGGTTCTTTAAGACGCGCTCGCTCGCTGCGCGGGCGTGTGAACTCGGCAGGATTTCGTCTAACGGCCAGCGAGCCAAGCCTTCGCGCGAAGTTCGCGTCGGTGACCGGTTACAGGTGACGAACGACGGAGGCGATTTTCAGGTGGAGGTGGTGCTTCTCAGTGAGATGCGCGGCCCGGCGGCTGTTGCGCAGACGCTCTACCGTGAGACAGAAGCGAGCCGGGAGTTGCGGCGACAATTGGCAGAGGAGCGCAAAGCGATGCCGCATTTCGACGGGCCGTGGGGAGGCAGACCATCGAAACGGGATCGCCGTAAACTCGATAGCCTTCGGGGTAGAGTATGATCGCAGAACGGCATGGTCGAGCTTCCATGCCCTCAAGCTGCGATCTCGGAAACGGCGCCTTTTGTAGACAAAAAATGTCGCCTCTCTTTTCGCTGTTTCGCTACCTGGAAACTGACCCACTACCGTTTTCGGAAGGGCCTTGGCTCGCCGAGGCAGGCAGATTATAATTGTTCCATTAGCCCGTGCTGCGGGCGCAAGAGTTCAGGCCTACACGATGGGGGTGCTGACTATGTACATGGGGTTTCGTTTGGCCGTGGTGCTGGCGATGCTGGCCACGGCAGCCGCTCCGCTGAGCGCGCAGGACAGCAGTTCCTGTGTCGGGGGCAGTTCCAGCGCTCCCATCAAGATCGAAGTGTTTTCAGACTACCAGTGTCCCGCCTGCCAGCAATTCTATTTGCAAACCATGCGCACAGTGCTGAGCGAATACGCAGACAAGAACAAGGCCTGTGTCGTGTATCGTGAATTCCCGCTCAGCCAGCATGCGCACTCGCGCGTGGCGGCGCGCTACGGCTTGGCGGCGCTGCATCTGGGCGTCCGGCAATGGTCGCAGGTCAGCGACGCGCTCTTCCTGGGGCAAGACGGGTGGGCTGCGAGCGGCGACATAGAGTCGGTCGTCGCCAAGGTCCTCAGCCCTTCCGATATGGCGGCGGTGCGCAAGGAATTGCAGAACCCCGCTGCCCTGGACGCCAACATTGAGGCCGACTATCAGCTCGGTGTGCAGCGCGGCGTCAACTCCACGCCAACTTTCTTTGTTATCGCCAACGGGAAGACGCAAAAATTCGCCGCAGCGTACCAGTACCCCATCCTCAAACGGTATCTGGACTCGCTGCTGGCCGCTGGAAATTAGGGCGTGGTGTGGCGCTTGCTCCACTGGGGTGCTCGGCTGTTCATGGGCGGGCTGTTTGTTTACGCCAGCTACGAAAAGCTCCGAAACCCGTTTCTGTTTGAAATGGCTGTGGATTCCTACCAGATGCTGCCGTCGTGGGGCGTAATTTTCGTGGCGCGGACGCTGCCCTGGCTGGAGATGGCGCTCGGCGTCGTGTTGCTCCTCGGTTGGAAGCTGCCGTATTTCGCCAGCTTCGCGGCGCTGCTGATTGGTTTCTTCCTGGCTCTGATGGCGATCAGCTACTCTCGCGGCGTGGAGGCGACCTGCGGGTGCTTTGGTTTTGGGGAACCCGTGGGTCCGTGGACGCTGACCCGCGACAGCATGCTGTTTGCCGTAGCACTGTACTTGGCTGTTTCTTCGTGGAAAGGTCGGCGGGCTGCCGCTGCCGCCGCGCCTGCCAGCGTCTAGTTTGGGGTCAGAGAATGTCGCGCAGTTCGTTCCCGCGAGCGGAGCACGTCGCAGCCCTGCGTGCGGCTATCGCGCGGCTTCTCGGCGAACAGCAGACGCGGCTCGAAGTTGCCGAGCGCGGCATAGACCACCTGCGTTGCTGCTACCGCTTCGGGTTTCGCCATTCCCCTGAGCAGGACTGGATCGAGCTGCCCATCCATTTTCAGGTTGCCGAGCGCCTGGAGGCCGGGCGGGGCCCGGCGGAGCTGGAGAGGATCCTGGATTCCTTCCTCCAGCGTTCCTTTGCCGCGGCTATGCTCGCCCCAGGCGCGCCGCCAGAGCGCAGCTAGCCGCGCTCCTGCCGCCGAGTCTCAGCGTTCTCGCGCCGTCTTCTTTTTGTTGACGAGCCGGTCCAGGTTGCGGACCGCGGTGCGGACTTCGTTCAGCACGAACTGTTCGTTGCCGGTCTGGATGAACTTCTCCACTTGCGTGGCGTCCATGAAAAACTGCTCCCGGACCCCGATCTCTTCCAGCATTACCGTGTAAGTGTGGCCGAGGCCAAGCGGGTGATACACACGGCAAATGGCGCTTCGCCTGCCCCGGTGGAGCAGGTGCTTCTCAATCAACTGCCGCAGTGTTACTGAATTGTCCGCCATCAGGACTCCCCCGCCTCGGTAATAGGTTCTCAATGTAGCACAGCCCCGCCTGCGCAACAGGCACAAATTGGCTGCCAGGTGCGGCGAAAAAGACGAGGCTTGGTCCCGAATCGGACTGCGTTCTACTTCGAGATGCCGCCTTCGGTCATCTTGCGCGGGTCGAGCAGACGCTCCAGCTCTTCGCGGCTCAGCTCGGTCATTTCCGCTGCGACGTCTTTGACCCGCCGCTTCTCCGCGTAGGCTTTCTTGGCAATCTCGGCGCCCTTCTCGTAGCCAATGACTGGGTTGAGCGCCGTCACCAGAATGGGGTTCTTGTCCACGAGCTCGCTCACGTGCGCCTGGTTCACCGTAAAGTTGGCAATGGCCTTGTCCGCCAGCAGCCGAGCGCCGCGGGCGAGCAAGGAAATACTCTGCAGCAGGTTATAGGCCAGCACGGGCAGCATCACGTTCAACTGAAAATTGCCCGACTGCCCCGCAATCGTAACCGTGACGTCATTTCCAATGACCTGCGCGCACACCATGGCCACGGCTTCGGGGATCACCGGATTCACTTTGCCGGGCATGATGCTGCT
The DNA here is from genome assembly GCA_041485545.1 of Terriglobia bacterium. Taxonomy (GTDB): domain Bacteria; phylum Acidobacteriota; class Terriglobia; order 2-12-FULL-54-10; family 2-12-FULL-54-10; genus DATMAF01. The sequence goes on along the minus strand of JBGPJR010000035.1, from coordinate 1,622 downwards.
GCCGGGCTGCAGGTCGGGCAGCGCAATCTCCGCCAAGCCCGCTTGCGGGCCGCTGTTCATCCAGCGGAGATCGTTGCAAATTTTCATCAGCGCGACCGCCAGGGTCTTGAGCTGGCCGCTCAGTTCTACGGCGGTGTCCTGGCTGCTCAGGCTGGTGAAGAGGTTCCGGCTGGCCGCAAAGGGCAATTTCGTCTGTGACGCGAGCCTTGCGGCAACGCGCCGCCCAAACTCCGGGTGGGCGTTGACGCCGGTGCCCACCGCCGTTCCGCCCAGCGCCAGCTCGCCGAGCCGCGGCAGCGTGGATTCCAGCCGTTCGATGCCCAGACGGACTTGTGTGCTCCAGCCGCTCAGCTCCTGGCCCATGCGAACCGGCAGCGCGTCCATCAGGTGGGTGCGGCCCGTCTTCACGACGGAGTCGAGCTCCCGCGCCCGCCGCTCGATGGTTTGTGCCAGATGGGCGAGCGCCGGGAGGAGCGCTTCTTTCACTTCCAGGGCCGCACTGACGTGAATGGCCGCCGGGATGACATCGTTGCTGCTCTGGCTCATATTGACGTGATCGTTCGGGTGCACCTTGCGACCCAGTTGCCGCGCGGCCAGCGTGGCGATCACCTCATTGGCGTTCATATTGGTGCTGGTGCCGGAGCCGGTCTGAAAAATGTCGAGCGGGAACTCGCCGTCGCGGGTCCCCTCTTCCACTTCTTGGGCAGCGTGCTGAATCGCAGTAGCCAACTCTGTTTCCAGAAGGCCCAATTCCTGGTTGGTGGCAGCGGCAGCGCCCTTGATCAGCCCCAGCGCCCGCAGGAAGGAGCGCGGAAAGCGCAGCCCGCTGACCGGGAAGTTCTCCACCGCCCGCTGGGTCTGCGCGCCGTAGAACGCCTGCGCGGGCACCCGCACCTCTCCCATGCTGTCTCGCTCGATCCGCACCGCTTGGTCCGTCATGATCCGCCCTCCTGCGTTGCCTCGTAATCCTTCTCAATATTGCCAGTAATCAAACGCGCCGAGCGCGAGAAAGTAATATAACTCCACGCCCATCGCAGCATCACAATGATCCGATTTTCAAAACCAATCAGGAAGAAAATGTGCACCCGCAGCCAGACCACCCAGGCGATAGATGATGCTGTTGCGGCGGGGATTGCGGCAGCGAGTTCAGGCGAACTGGCCCGCCGCCAGTTCGTAGAGCTTCTCCCAGGTGTAGATGCCGGTGTTGTGCCCGTCGCTCCAGTGAATCACGATGGCATAGCGGCCCACCGGCTCAATCTGCAGCGGATGCACGTCTGGGGGTACGCCGGACTCACGCAGGGTGCGAAGGCCGGTATTCTCATCGACACAACCGGCGCAAGGACAGGCCAATCGCAAGCGCCGCGCCAGGTAGACAGCTTCCTTGCCATCGCTCCAGCGGATGCGGACGTCGTGCTGGTTGGCGCGGCCAATCTCCACCGGAGCGGGAGTGCCCGGCCTGGGGTTGCCGGAGGAGGGAGTGGAAGACATATCTGTTGGCCAGCGGAAAAATCAGAACGTGATGCGGGGCGCGGGCTGCTCGGCGTCTTGCATGTTCCGGATGCTGATCTGCGCGGCGAGGTTCTTCGCGATGTCGAAGAACGCCGCGGCCGCTTCTGAGCCGG
>JBGPJR010000034.1:0-10875 GCA_041485545.1 Terriglobia bacterium | reverse complement strand
GTGCTGCTGTTGGAAGAGGAAGGCCCGGAGACTGCGTCCCGATGAGCACGGTGGAGCAGACGGCCATCGCGGGGAGGACCATGAGGCGCGGATTGCTCGGAATCGAAGGACTCTCGACCGATCAGATCCAGCAGATCCTGGACCGCGCCCGCGTGTATCAGCCGCTGGAGACGCGCACCGGCAAGAAGTTGGACACGCTGCGCGGGCGCACCATCATCCACCTGTTCTACGAAGCCTCGACGCGCACGCGCACCTCTTTTGAGATCGCCGCCAAACGCCTCGGTGCCGACACCATCTCCATCAGCGCCGAAGGCTCCAGCGTGAACAAAGGCGAGTCGCTGCTCGATACGCTGAACACGCTGGCGGCCATGCGCCCCGACGCCATCGTCATGCGCCACTCTTCTTCCGGCGCTCCGCACTTCCTGGCGCGGTACCTCGAGACGCCCATCATCAACGCGGGCGACGGCACGCACGAGCATCCCACGCAGGCGCTCTTGGACGCCCTGACCATTTTGGATCACAAGCCGGCGCTGCGCGGCCTGCGCGTGGCCATCATCGGCGACATCGTACACAGCCGCGTGGCGCGCTCCAACATTCATCTACTGACCAAGTTTGAGGCTGAGGTGGTGCTGTGCGGCCCGCCGCCCATGCTGCCGCGCGCCTTTGAGTGCTTTTCGCCGCGGGTCCGCTGCACCTATCGGATGGAGGAAGCCATCGCCGGGGCCGACGTCATCATGATGCTGCGCGTGCAACTGGAGCGCCAGAGCCAGAACCTGTTTGCCTCCGACAACGAGTATTTCCGGTACTACGGCCTGCGCCTGGAGCACCTGCAGGCGGCCGCTCCCGACGCCATCGTGATGCATCCCGGACCCATCAACCGGGGGCGCGAGCTGAGCTCCGAGGTGGCCGATTTTCCGCGCTCGGTGATCCTGAACCAGGTGGAGAACGGAATCGCCGTGCGCATGGCGGTCCTGGACCTGCTGCTGAGCGGCCAGGCCGGTTCGGATCGTCGGTAAGAACTGCCGGGAGTAAGCAACGCAGACATGTACGATCTGCTCATACGCAATGGACGCGTGATGGACCCCTCGCAGGGGATGGACCGCACGGCCGATGTGTTGATCCATGACGGGAAAATCGCCGCCATCGGCGACAACCTTTCCGCGAACGGAGCGGAGCGGTTCGATGCCGCGGGATACCTCGTCGCGCCCGGCTTCATTGACCTCCACGTGCACCTGCGCGAGCCGGGGCGCGAGTACGCCGAGACCATCGAGAGCGGCGGGCGCGCGGCGGCGGCGGGCGGGTTCACCTCCGTCGTGTCCATGCCCAATACGCGCCCGGTCAACGACAGCGCCGCCGTGACGCACTTCATCATTGAGACGGCGCGCAAGCAGGCTCCGGTGAACGTGTTTCCCGCGGGCGCGATTTCCGCAAACTCCAAAGGCGAGCGGCTGGCTCCGATGGCGGAGATGAAAGAGGCGGGCATCGCCGCCATCACCGATGACGGCATGCCGGTAATGAACAGCAACCTGATGCGGCAGGCCATGTCCTACGCCGCGGGGCTGGGGCTGACCGTGATCGACCATTGCGAGGACTCCAACCTGAGTGCGGGAGGGCAGATGCATGAAGGCTATCCCGCGCTGCGCCTGGGCCTGGCGGGCATCAGTGCGGCATCGGAGGAGATCATGGTCAGCCGCAACATTCTGCTTGCGGCGGAGACTGGGGCGCGGTTCCATGTGGCGCATCTTTCAACGGCGGGCGCGCTGGAGATGGTGCGCCAAGCCAAGCGGCAGGGTTTGCCCGTAACCTGCGAGGTCACGCCGCATCACTTCACGCTGACCGACGAGGACGTGCGCGACTACGACACCAACTACAAGATGAAGCCTCCGCTGCGCAGCCGTCAGGACCGCGAGGCGCTGCTCGGCGGCCTCGCCGACGGCACCGTGGACGCCATCGCGACGGATCATGCGCCGCACGCCGGCAGCGAAAAGATGCAGGAGTTTGACGCGGCGCCCTTCGGCGTGATTGGTCTGGAGACCGCGCTCGGGCTGGCTCTGGACCGGCTGGTGCATACCGGGCGCATCTCGCTGGTGCGTCTGGTGGAGCTAATGTCCACCCATCCCGCCAGAATCGTGGGATTGGATCGCGGGAGCCTGCGCGCGGGCTCCATCGCGGATGTAACGATCTTTGACCCGGAGCGGCGGTGGACGTACGACCTAAACGAAAGCTTCTCCCGCAGCCGCAACAGCCCCTTTCACGGAGCCAGCTTCCGCGGCGGCCCCGTGGCCACTATAGTGGCCGGCCGGATCGTGTGGCAGGCGGCACGTTCGTAAGCATGTCGTCGCGGATCGATTGGCTCCTTAATTCAGGGAGATATCTTCTTCGATTCGATCAGCCTGAGCTTGTAGGGACTCTCGGAATCGTCCACTGTCCCGGTAATCGAGAGTAACTCCCCCGCCGGGGAAGATTCCGAATTGGTCAGCAGGAAACGGTCCTTGCCGGCAACGAAGTAGCGATTCGAGCCCTGTCCTTCGATACGGCCACGCGCGACGATCTGTAAGAGAACAATTTTGGCATCTACCTGCGCTGCGGCGTCGCGAATGCCCTGGGGCTGGAAGCTGGCGTCCGGCTTATAGGTGACCTGAATGATGTTTGTGTTCACGCTGATCGAAACGCTGGCAACGCCCTCCAGGCGCCGTAGGGCGATCTCGACGACCGCCGCGCAAGGCCCTCAGAGCTGGCCTTCCGCCTTGGCGGCAACCTTCTCCACCTGAGCCTGAGCTGTGGAACCCAAGGTCAGATGCAATGCCAGAACGAGTAGAGCTGCGAAGTAATTCTCTTGCGGTCGTCTCATCGTGCCGACCCATCCTCCACCCATTTTCTTGGCCGGGTGGCCCACACGTGCTCACACCTGTGAAATTCTATCTCCCCACGAGGATTTTTCCTAGTGCCCGATCTATCGGAAACTCCGCATTCCCTGCCAGGGATTACCTGGGCCACTCGTCCCTTCAGTTGTATCCGATTCCGGTGTTCACGTTGCGACCCGAAACAAGGTAACATAAGAAGGCCCCAGCCGCATGGACCAGGATGGGGCCTCAGTTCATGGAAATCCCTTCGGACCCTATTCTGGTCGGCGAGCCTGCCGGCGTTCTTTAGCGCATCTTCCAGCCGTTTCGCTATCGCGACTTCAGCCTGATGTGGGGTGGCGCGTTCACCTCTACCGTGGGCACCTGGATGCAGCAGGTGGGGCAGTCCTGGCTGGTGCTGCAACTGACCAACTCCGCGTTTTATCTGGGGCTGGTGGGATTTCTGGCGGACCTGCCGATTTTGATGTTCTCGCTGGTCGGCGGCGTGGTGGCCGACCGCTTCGACCGTCGCAAGCTGCTGCTGGGTTCCCAGTACACGCAGATGACCTCCGCGTTCATCCTCACGGCGCTGGTGGTGGCCGACAAGGTGCAGATCTGGCACATTCTGGTCCTGGTGTTCATCAGCGGGACCGGCCAGTCATTTGGCGGGCCGGCGTACCAGGCGCTCATCCCGGGCTTGGTCAAGCGCAATGATGTTCCCAAAGCGATCGCCTTGAACTCCATCCAGTTCAATCTGGCGCGTATGGTGGGGCCGCTGGCCGCCGGGCTGGCCATCGCGGTGGGAGGCATGACGCTCTGCTTTGCGCTGAATGGCGTATCGTTTCTGGCGGTGATTGTCAGCCTCTATTTGATCCGCGCTACCTTCCTGCCGGAGAAGACTCACGACACCGTCTTGAAAGGTCTGCGGGACGGATTTGCTTATATGAAGAGCCGGGGAGCGCTGTGGCAGCTGACGGTGCTGGGTTTTGTCAGCACCTTTTGCGGGGTTCCGCTGCTGACGCTGCTGCCGGTCTTCGCAAAAGATGTCTTTCACATGGACGCCACCGGATACGCGCACCTGGTGGCCGCGTCCGGCGCCGGCGCCGTCACCGGCGCGCTGCTCTATGCAGGGCTGTCGCACAACCAGCACAAAGCCAGCCTGGTGTTGTGGGCGCAGATTATCTTTTCCGTGCTGCTGGCGGTTTTCGCGCTCTCCCGCAATCTGGCGCTCAGCTATGTCGCGCTGTTCTTGACCGGGGTGTGCCTGATGGCGCTGCTCGCCTCCGTAACCTCGCTGGTGCAACTGGGAACGACCGAAGAGATGCGCGGACGCACCATGAGCATTTTCATGCTGGCGTTTCGCGGCGGGATGCCGCTCGGCAACCTGACCGTCGGATTTTTTGCCGACCGCTTCTCTCCGACCGCCGCCCTGGTGGGCTCCAGCGTGCTGCTGTGTGCTGTGGCTCTGGGGTTCCTTTTCTCCAACAGCGGCATGAAGCGCTTGTAGGATTGCGGGAGCCGCGTTCAGGCCTCGCAAGAGAGGCGCTGGGCCAGCTCGCGGACCGTGCGCAGGTCCAGCTTGCCCGTTCCCAAGTACGGCAGGCACTCGATCCGGAAAAACTGACGAGCGTCCGGTTTCCATAAATTCGGGAGATTGGCGGCGGACAGCTTGGCAACACATTGCTGCAACCGCTCCTCGGGAAGCGTGTGCAGCACGACCAGCCGCTCGCCCTTGCGCTCGTCCGGTACGCCGGTTACGGCGAAGACCGGCTCGTCCGACCCGGCCAGTTCCTGCAGCATCTCCTCCACCTTCATGTGCGGGACCATCTCGCCGCCAATCTTGCTGAAGCGGCTCAGCCGGTCGGTGATCTCCAGGAACCCGTCTTCGTCGAGAAACGCGATGTCGCCGGTCGCGTACCAGCCGTCGCGCAGCACCTCGGCCGTTTTCTCCGGCAGCCCCAGATAGCCCTGCATGATGTTGGGGCCGCGAACCAGCAGCATACCGCGCTGGCCGAGCGGGACGGGCTGGCCCGACTCCGGGTCCACGATGCGCACGGCAACGCCCGGCAGGGGATGGCCGATCTTGCCGCGCTTCCCCCCCACCTGCCGGAATCCGGCGTCGCGAAAATCGGCGACGTTGACGGCGACCACGGGCGCGCATTCCGTGCAGCCGTAGCCTTCCAGCACACGAATTCCGAACCGATCTTCGAAAGCCCTGGCCACGCGTTCGGCCAACTTCTCAGCTCCCGCCAGGACAAACTGGAGGCTGCCGAAATCCTCCGGCGCGCAGCGGCGGACGTACGCCTGCAGGAATGTAGGCGTGGCCACCAGCAAGGTGGCCCGGTACTGCCGCACCAAGCTCCCAATGAACTTGGCCTCAACGGGATTGGGATGGTAGACGACGCCGATGCCGGCTACGGCGGGCAGCCACAGCCCCACGGTGAATCCGAAGGAATGGAAGAAGGGCAGGATGCCGAGCAAGCGGTCCCGCTCCTCCAGATGGACGACCTGCAGCATCTGTTCAATGTTGGCGGCGATGTTGAACTCCGTGAGTGGGACGCCCTTGGGATGGCCGGTGCTGCCGCTGGAAAAGATGATGGTGGCCAATTCATCGAGCGAGCTGGGTTGCCTGCGTCCCAGGACGCGCTCCAGCAGACCCGCGGGACAGAGCGTAAACAGAAAGGCTAAGAGCTTCTCTCCTGCCCGCGGTTTGGCAGCCAGCTCTTCAAGCAAGAGCACGCGGCCGGGTACCTCGATCTTCACGCGCTCCAGAAAGGCCTGCGAGGTGACGACGGTTTGGAGCCCGCACTGGCTGGCGCAAGAGGCCAGCGTCTCGGCGGAGGCGGTGTAATTGAGGTTGACTGGCACCTTTCCCAGCAAACGCGCTGCGTAGTTGACCAGCGCTCCTCCCACCGAGGGCGGCAGTAGAATGCCGACCTTGTCTTGATCCTTCCAGAGAGGCTTCAGGCGGCGCGCCAGAAACAGCGTCCGCAGCAGAGCGGCGCCGAAACGCAGTTGCGGCACCCGCGCATCGGCCATGGCAAAACGAAAGGGATGCCTCCGCGCCGTGCGCAGGAACGAGCGGTGTAGCGGAAGCAGCCAATCGCGGTGGTGCCGGTAGGCCTCCGCGTGCAGCTCCTGCACGGCCTGGCGCACCTCCGGCGGGGAAACGGTCGAAGGCATCGGCGCGCCGATGCTGACCGTAACGGGATACGGAACGCGGCGCGGCCACTTCCATACAAACTTGCCGCGCTCGAAGCTGAAGATGCTGCCCCACACATTATCCAGATGCACGGGAATAATGGGCGCGTCCACATCCTTCATGATCCGTTCATAGCCGCGCCGGAAGGGCAGCAGGTTCCCGGTGCGCGTGATTTGCCCCTCCGCGAAAATGCAGACCAGCTCCCCGGACCGCACGGCGTCTCCCGCCTGGCGCAGCGCGTGGAGCAGCTCGCGCGGGCGCTGCTCGGGGGAGACCGGGATGAGGTGCAGCACGCGCGCAAAGGGGCGCAGCCAGGTCTTGTCGTACCACTCCTGGTCGATCAGAAAACGGATGGGGCGGTCGGTGCAGGCGATCAGCAGGACGGCGTCGATGAGCGAAAGGTGATTGGAGACCAGCAGCGCACCGCCCCTCTCGGGAATGTTATCGCGGCCCTCCAAGCGAATGCGATAGAGCGTGTGGGTCAGCATCCAGAGCAGGAAACGCAGGAGCGAATCGGGCAGGAGCCAGCAGACGTATGCGGTGGCCGCCAGGGTTCCCAGCGCGCTCAGCAGGAAAACCTCCGATGGCCCGAATCCCGATGAATCATGCAGGAGATGATAGATGCCCGGCGCGACCATCACGCCCGCGAAGGAGAGCAGGTTAGAGGCCCCGATCACGCCGCCTTTACCCGCCTTGTCCGGGCGGTGCTGGATCAGCGCCATGATGGGGACGATGAAAAAGCCCCCGAAAAATCCGAGGAAAAAGAGATTCGTCCCGACCGCGTAGAAGGAAAGACCCGGCCGCGCCATCGCTAGCCCCAGCGCGCTGATTCCGACCGAGCCCAAGGGAATCAGCCCGTACTCGATCTTGCCGCCGGAAAGGCGCCCGGCAGCGAAGCTGCCGATTCCAATGCCCAGAGCGATGGCTGCCTGCAGATAGCTGTTTTGCGTATCGGTGACTCGGAGGATGTCCTTTCCGTAGAGGAGTGTGTTGAGCAGGAGCAACGTGCCCAGGAAGTTGAAATAAATGTTTCCCCAGATTGCCAGGGTCAGTACCCGGTCGCGGCGGATCACTCGGACCTGGGAAGCAAGCTCAGCGAAGAAATTCAGGCGCAGCTTGCGGTGCGGGTCGGCGGCGGGCAGGCGGCTGATGCCCAGGCTGGTTAGTAGCCCGACGCTGGCCAATCCCACCAGGATCACTCCGCCCCAGGCCGGCTGGCGCCGCAGCGTGTCCGCCATCACGCCGCCGCTGACGCCGCCAACAATGAACGCGGTGTAGGTGCCTAGTTCGAGGATTCCGTTGCCCCACGAAAGCCGTTTCTCCGGGAGCAGTTCCGGCAGCAGTCCCCATTTGCTGGGACCGAAGAAGGCGCTGTGCGTGGCCATCAGGAAGATCACAGCCAGCAGCAGCCAGGGGGATGCCAGGCCCAGCGCGCCGATTCCGAGCCCCATCACGAGCAACTCGGCCAGCTTGGTGCCGATCGTGACGCTGCGTTTGCTGTAGCGGTCGGCCAGGTATCCGCCCGCCATCGAGAACAGGATAAATGGGATGGCAAAAAAGGCGTTGCCCAGCTCCACGAGCCAGTTCCGCTGCTGCTCGGGCAGCCCCATCCCCAGGATCAGGAACAGGGCCAGAGTCTTGAACGCGTTGTCGCTAAAGGCGCCCTGAAATTGTGTGGCGAACAGGCTCCAGAAGCCGCGCTTCCAGAGCCGGTCCGGAGGGACTGTGCCCGGAGCCGACTCCGTCAGGTGATCCCGGTGAACCGGATCCCCACTAGGTGCTGTGCAGGACAATGTCGAAGCCCCAGAACAACAAGAGCAGAACTCCGATCCAGCCGTTGGTGTTGAAGAACGCAGCGTTCAGGCGGGAGAGGTCCGTGGGTTTGACGAGCTGGTGCTCGTAGACCAGCAGCGCCGCAGCGAGCGCCAGTCCGGTGCCGCTGATCCAGCCGAGGCCCGCGATCCACGCCAGCCAAAGCAGCAACAGCACCATGACGAGGTGCAAGGCCGAAGACACTTGCAGGGCGCGGCGAATGCCCCAGCGCTGCGGCACGCTGTGCAGTCCCGCGCCGTGGTCGAACTCCACGTCCTGGCAGGCGTAGAGGATGTCGAAGCCCGCCGTCCAAAGCGTCACGGCGGCGGTCAGCAGCAAAATGGAAGGCTCCAACGATCCGCGCACCGCGATCCAGGCTGCCGCCGGCGCCATCCCCAGGCAAAATCCCAGAACGATGTGCGATAACACGGTAAAGCGCTTGGTGTAGGAATAGACGAACAGAACGGCCAGCGCCAGCGGCGACAGCTGAAAGGACAGGGGATTCAACTGATAGGCGGCATAGACCAGCACGCCGGACGATGCCAGCGCAAAGAGAATAACGAAGCGGACGCTGAGCGCGCCGGTCGGCAATGCTCGGGTGGCCGTCCGAGGATTCCCGGCGTCCAGGCGCCGGTCAATGAGGCGGTTGAAGCTCATCGCGGCCGAGCGCGCACCGACCATCGCTACCACGATCCAGAGTACTTGGTGTCGAGTGGGCCAGCCGCGCGCAGCCAGCAAGGCTCCGAGCAGCGCGAACGGCAGCGCAAAGATGGAGTGCTCCAACCGGATCATCTCCGCCGTTACGCGCAGACTGCGCCACAACGAGTGCTTTGGCTGGGTTGGCGCCATCACGGAACTCATCGATTTGCGTTTGTTCCCAAGCCATTATACGGCAATCGTTGGCGAGCATGGCGGCTGGACCGCCCGGCCGCCCGCCTAGTGGCTGTGGCCATCGCTTAACTGGAAGCTCTCCGCCAAGCCGCGAAATTCCGGCAGATACTGGTCCCAACCCGCCGTTGCGACCACTCCCTCCAGCACCATCTCGCCGGCGCCGACCCGCAGCGCCACCAGGAGAATGCGGACCGGGGTGTTGACTTCCGTCACCTTGGCGTCGGCGACAATTTCGTAGCCGGCCATCCCGTTAATCGTGACGGGGTGCTCGTCGAAGTTCGCAAAGTCGGTGAACTGCTCCGTGTCGGTCAGTTGCTGCATGGCAAGGATCTCCAGCGGTGCCACCTCGGCGTTTTGCGTGGGGTAGACCACGAGAACCGGATCCTCCGGGGTCAGCTCCGTCGGCGCCCCTCTTCGGGTCATTAGGACCCCGCCGGGCAGATGCCCGCGCACCTCCAGTACCGTGCTCTCACGCATCGAGAAGCCCAAACCGTAGTAGGGGTCCACCTTGCGGTCCGGAAAGTATCGGGCGGTCAGAAGCGTCTGGCGCAACCCGTCGCCCAGTTGGGACTCCCAGGCTTGCGGTGCGGAAGCGGCTAGCATTACGGTGATGGAATCGTTGCCGAACAGGAGAATCCACTTGCGCACCGATTCGGTTCCGTCCATCTGGCTGAGTTGCACCAAGAGCGCATCCAGGCCGCTCACCTGGAGGTCCTCGGTGCCCAGCAGCTTGACTCCATCCGCGGAGGTCTGCACCTCCTCGGCGATCTGTGCCTTCACGTCATGGAGCGCCGCCGGGATCTGGTTGACCACCACAAACGAGCCGGCATCTTCCCGCAGGATTCCGGGGAATCCCGGAGCCAGAGAGAAACCCTGTGGCCTGCGGAGACTGACGTTGGTCCCGGGGATTTCAACATAATCCTCGCTGATCCCCTGCTCCTGCGCGGGCGCGAGAGAGGCCCAGGTCAGAATGGCCAGAAGCGCCGTCAGCTTCCTCAGTGGGATTCGCATCATCAGTTCTCTCCTTTCGCTGCGAGTGAAAGCCTCTGGCTGGCACCCGTTTGGTTGATCCTCAGGTTGTGCCGGCCGTCTCCGGCGGGCCCACCGCTATTTTTGAAACACTCGGTCGAAAATGGCGTCCACATGGCGGAGCTGCCGCCCGAGGTCAAAGGCGGCCTCGATTTCCGCGGGGCTCAAGGCGCGTGCGATGTCCGGGTCGGCAGAGACGAGTTTGCGGAAGTCCGCCCCCTGCTCCCAAGCCTTCATAGCGTTGCGCTGCACCCACCGATAGGCTTCCTCCCGTAAGATTCCTTTGCTCGCCAATTCCAGCAGCAATTGTCCAGAGAAGACCAGCCCCCGCGTCAGTTCCAGATTATGCCGCATCCGCTCGGGATATACGAGCAATTGTTCCAGGATGCGCCGCATGCGGTCCAGCAGGTAGTCGGTCAGAATGGTGCTGTCGGGCAGAATCACGCGCTCGACGGAGGAATGCGAAATGTCGCGCTCATGCCACAGCGCCACGTTCTCGAGCGCCGCCACGGCATGGCCGCGCACCACGCGCGCCAGGCCGCAGATCTGCTCGCAACCGATCGGATTGCGCTTGTGCGGCATGGCGGAGGATCCCTTCTGGCCCTTGCCGAAGGGTTCCTCCACTTCGCCGATTTCCGTCTTCTGCAGGCCGCGGATCTCGAGCGCAAATGTCTCGAGCGACGCGCCGGCGATCGCCAGCGCCGCCATGAGCTCGGCGTGGCGATCGCGCTGGATGACCTGCGAGGCGACCGCGGCCGGCTCGAGCCCGAGACGCCGGCAGACGTCGGCCTCGATCTCCGGCGGCAGGTGCGCGAACGTGCCGACCGCGCCCGACAGCTTGCCGACGCTGACGGTGGCGCGTGCGCGCTGCACGCGCCCGATGTCGCGCGCGACCACCGCGTACCACACGGCCAGCTTGAGTCCAAAGGTCATCGGCTCGGCGTGCACGCCGTGGGTGCGGCCGATCATCGGCGTGCGGCGGTGCTCGACCGCGCGCTCGCGGATCGCGTCCGCCAGGCCGTCGAGATCCTTCAGCAGGACGTCGCACGCCTCGCGCATCTGCAGCGCCTGCGCGGTGTCGATGACGTCCGACGAGGT
>JBGPJR010000033.1:0-10928 GCA_041485545.1 Terriglobia bacterium | reverse complement strand
TGACCTTGGCGCCGAGGTCGAGAGCCTGCTCGACCAGCGCTTCCGGCGTGGCTCGCATTGGAGGCGAAACGGCGGAGGGGTCGCGCAGCGCCTGCGAGGTCACCCAGTTCTGGCAGTAGGAGCAGTGCAAGTCGCAGCCGAGCATCCCGAAGCTATAGGCCAGAGCGCCGGGATAGGCATGGAAGAAAGGCTTTTTCTCGATGGGATCGCACTGCACGCCGCCGACGTAGCCCCAGGGAACATAGAGCGTGCCGCCGCGATTGAACCGCACTTTGCAGACGCCGGCCTGCCCGTCGGAAATGGGGCAGCAGTGCCCGCAGGCATAGCAGCGCACGCGGTTCCCGCCGAGAGGCTCGTACAGATCGCCCTCACGGACATTTTCACTCAAGACTTCTTGCAAGGTTTGCACTTCCAGCCCCTTATTCCCTATTCTACTGCGGCAGCCCGGACCTAAAAATGGTCTTGCCCATTAGATGAGGCCGGGGGCAGGATCGACGCATCGAAGCGTGGCACCCGCCGGCACGCCAGTTCGCGCGTTGAATCGCCGCAAATGCGTGTGTTACCATCGGACTTTTCCGCGCTGCGAACTGTCCGCGCAATGTCTCCTCCGAGCTCGGGAAAGGAGCACAAATCTTGAGGGTCTATCAGGGCAAAGACATCCGCAATATCGGCGTCGTCGGGCACGGCCACTCGGGCAAGACTTCTCTGGTGTCGGGATTCCTCCATGCTGCCGGCCTGACCACGCGGCTGGGCCGCGTGGACGAGGGCACCACCACGACGGATTTCGACGAAGAAGAGATCGAGCGGAAGGTAACGATCTCGACCGCGCTGGCCTATCTGGAATGGAACAAGACCAAGATCAACCTGTTGGACACGCCCGGTTACAACATCTTCATTGACGACACGCTTGCCAGCCTGATCGCCGCCGATGCGGCGCTGGTTCTGGTGGATGCGGTGCCAGGTGTGGAAGTGCAGACGGAAAAAGTTTGGGAGTTCGCGAACCGCTACCAGCTGCCGCGCGCCTTCGTGGTGAACAAAGTGGACCGGGAGCGGGCCAGCTTCCAGCGCAGCGTGGAATCCATCCAGTCGGTCTTCGGGCGCAGCGCGGTGCCCGTGCAGTGGCCCATCGGGGAAGAGAAATCGTTTCTTGGTGTGGTAGACCTGCTGACCATGAAGGCCACGACGTATGCCAGCGGCGGCACGGGCAAGGGCCAGCCGGGCGCGGTGCCGGACAGTTTGCAGTCTGCCGCCGAGGCGGCGCGCGAAAAGCTCATCGAGGTGATCGCGGAGGGCAACGACGCTCTCATGGAAGAGTTTTTCGAAAAAGGCACGCTCACGCCCGAGCACATCACCGAAGGTCTGAAGGACGCGGTGGCGGCGCAGCGCGTGTATCCCATCCTGTGCTGTTCGGCCACCAGCCTGGTGGGCCTGGACCTGCTGCTGAACTTTGCCGCAGACTACCTGCCCTCAGCGGTGGCCCGCGGCACTGCGAAGGGCAAGACGGCCGATGGCAAGGAAGTGGAGCACAAGATTGCCGACTCGGAGCCCGTCTCGCTGTTCGTCTTCAAGACTGCGGCGGATGTGTTCGCGGGGCGAGTCTCCTACTTCAAGGTGCTTTCCGGCGTGCTGGCCAACGACGCCAATCTGACGAACTTCAACCGGGGGACCAGCGAGCGGCTGGCACATATCTCCCTCATGCAGGGCAAGACGGCCACCGCCGTGCCGGAGATTCACGCCGGCGATATCGGCGCCGTGGCCAAGCTCAAGGACACCCTCACCGGTGACACGCTGGGCGACAAGGCCGCGCCGATCCTCTATCCCGCCGTGACGCTTCCGGAGCCTTCCATCAGCTTTGCCATTGCGCCCAACTCACGCGGCGACGAAGACCGCCTGGGAAGCGCGCTGCACCGCATCCTGGAGGAAGACCTTTCGCTGCGCTTCTATCGCGACCCGCAGACCAAAGAGTTCTTGCTGGGCGGCTCGGGGCAACAGCACGTCGAGGTGGTGGTCTCCAAGCTCAAGAAGCGCTACAACGTGAACGTCACGCTGAAGGCGCCCAAAGTCCCCTACCGCGAAACCATCCTGGGCAAGGCCGACGTCCAGGGCCGCCACAAGAAGCAGACCGGAGGGCACGGCCAGTACGGCGACTGCAAGATTAAGATGGAGCCGCTGCCGCGCGGGGGCAACTTCGAGTTCGTCAACGACATCTTTGGCGGCTCCATCCCGAAGAACTACATTCCTGCCGTCGAAAAGGGCATCGTGGACTCCGCGCAGCGGGGGTATCTGGCGGGCTACCCGGTGGTGGACTTCCGAGTGATCCTCTATGACGGCTCCTATCACGACGTGGACTCTTCCGAAATGGCCTTTAAGATCGCCGGCTCGCTGGCCTTCAAGAAAGCGATGGAACAGGCCAGGCCGGTGCTGCTGGAGCCCATCATGAACGTGGAGGTCTATGCCCCGGACCAATATTCGGGCGATCTGATTGGCGACTTGAACGGGCGCCGCGGCCGCATCCAGGGCATGGACACGCGCGGAACCTCGCAGGTCATCAAGGCGCAGGTGCCCATGGCGGAGATGCTCTCCTACGCCTCCGCCCTCACCTCCATGACGCAGGGGCGGGGCAGCTTCGCAATGGAGTTCTCCCATTACGACGTTGTCCCATCGCATATCGCCGAGAAGGTCGTCGCGGCGGCCAAGGCCGAGCGCGGCGTGGCCGTGGAAGAGGAAGCCTGAGCGCGGGCTAGGACGCATCCGCGTGGCAGCCGATCTCAGGGCATGGTAGGCTCATCTCCCGCTTGGGGAGAACGGACAGAGGAGGCATACATAAATGACGGAGAGAGAATTTTTTATTGGCCGATGGGCTGCGGAGATGCCGCTCACGCTCGGCGTGATTCAGGCGCTGCCGGACGCGAAGCTCGATTATCGGCCGCATGAGAAGTGCCGCACGGCCCGCAACATTGTGGGCCACCTGCTGGGACACGTGGAAGACTTGAACGAGCTGGCGGCGGCCAGCGGGGCTATCCACCACAGAATGGAGCTCCCGTTCAAAAACATCGCCGACGCGGCGGAACAGATGAAGAAGTCGGGTGCGGCGCTGCAATCGCGGCTGCCCGGCATCGACGAAAAGACCTGGTCGGCGACGAACAACAAGTTCCTGGTCGGCGACCACGTGGCGTTCGAAGCGCCGCTGGGAATGACCGCCTGGGTGCTGCTATTGGACATGATCCACCATCGGGGCCAGTTGAGCACCTACATTCGGCCCATGGGCGGCAAGCATCCGGACATCTACGGCCCGAGCGGCGACAGTAATCCGCACTAACCAGGCCGATGTTGTGGTGCCATCCTTGTGCTTTTGCGTTCCTTGCTTTCTGGGGGCCGCTCCCGTAAAATACTACGTTCCGAGGATGTGAGTGGAGTTGCGTTAAGGGTCGCGGGGGGCGGTGTCGCCCCGGCTTGTTTCTGCGCCAATCCAATCCGCTTGAGTCCAACGTGAGCAGTAATCCGGCGAGGGTGGACCTTTCTCTCGCTTTTTGCGATAAGGCCTGAGATATGGATCGAGACCGCCTGAAAATATTTTCCGGCACCGCCAACCCCGCGCTCGCGGCGGAAATCTGCCAGGCGCTGGCTGTGCCGCCGGGCCAGTGCGAGGTGGCGCGCTTCAGCGACGGGGAAGTGCGCGTCCACATTCTGGAGAACGTGCGGGGCGCGGACGTGTTCGTGGTGCAGCCGACCAGCCAGCCGGTGGACACGAACCTGATGGAACTGCTGTTGATGATGGATGCATTCAAGCGGGCATCGGCGCGGCGCATCACGCCGGTGATGCCCTACTATGGCTACTCCCGCCAGGACCGCAAGGACCGGCCGCGCGTGCCCATCTCCTCCAAGCTCGTCGCCGACTTGCTGACCAAGGCGGGGGCCGACCGCGTGCTGACGATGGACCTGCACGCGCCGCAGATTCAGGGATTCTTTTCGATTCCGGTGGACCATTTGCTGGCGGCGCCGGTGCTGGTGGAGTACTTCCAGAAACTGCATCTGCCCAACCTCACGGTGGTGGCACCGGACGCCGGCGGCGTGGAGCGGGCGCGCTTTTTTGCCAAGAAAATGAATGCGGCGCTGGCCATCGTGGACAAGCGGCGCACGGAGGTGAACGAGGCCGAAGTGATGCACGTCATCGGCGACGTGGAAGGGCGCACGGCGGTGGTGGTGGACGACATGATTGACACGGCCGGGACGCTGGTCAAGACCTCGGAAGCGCTGCTGAAATATGGCGCGGCGGCGGTCTACGCCTGCTGCACGCATCCGGTGCTTTCGGGCCAGGCGGTGGAGCGCATCTGCCAGTCGCAGATCCAGCAGGTGGTCGTGACCAACTCCATCCCGCTCCGGGAGGAGGCCAGCAAGTGCGGGCGGGTCGTGGTGCTGAGCATTGCTCCGCTGCTGGCGCGAGCCATCCAGTCCATCCACGAAGAGACCTCGGTCAGCAACCTGTTTATTTGAGTTCGGAGAAGGACGGCATCATGGCGGAGAGAGTAACCGTGGCGGCGGAATTGAGGAAGGAAACGGGCAGGCACGCGCTGTCCGAGTTGCGGCGTGCGGGGAAAGTGCCTGCGGTATTGTACGGGGGCTCCGGGCAGACGATCCCCTTGCAGGTGAATCCCCGGGAGCTGGCGCATGTTCTGGGCGCGCAGCACCACTCACTGTTCCAGTTGCGGGTGCAGGGCGGTGAGGAAACCCTCGCCTTGATCACCGAGACGCAGTGGGAGCCGGTGCGCGGCTCCGTGCTGCACGTGGATTTTAAGCGCGTCTTAATGGACCGCAAGATTCGTGTTGCGGTTCGCATCGTGGCGGTGGGCGAGGCCCGGGGCATCAAGGAGCAGGGCGGCGTCTTTGAACTGCTGGCGCGGGACGTGGAAGTGGAATGCCTGCCGGCGGATTTGCCGGAAGAAATTCGGCTGCAGGTCAGCGAGCTGATGCTCAACCAGCAGATCCGGGTAGCGGATGCCCAGAAGGAAGTTGGCGAGCGGGTGCGCATCCTGCGCGAGCCGCAGACTGTGATCTGCCACGTGGTGACGCCCAAGGCGGTCGAGGAGGAGAAGCCTGCGGAGGCCGCCGTGGCGGAAGCTCCGGCAGAGCCCGAAGTCATCAAGAAGGGCAAGGCCGTCGAAGAGGGCGAGGAGCCAACAGCCGAAGCTGCTCCGGGCAAGAAGGAAACGGCCGGCAAGAAGGAAGCTGCGGGGAAGAAGGAAACGGCGGGCAAGAAGGAAAAATAGGGTGGGACGTGCTCCCACTCTCGGGGACAACGGGCCGGAGGCCTGGCAGAGGCGAAGGTGCCCAGCGAAGTTGCCACGTGAAGCTGATTATTGGGTTAGGCAACCCGGGACCGGAGTACAGGTTTTCCCCGCATAACTTGGGCTTCGCGGTAGTGGAGTGCTTAGCCGAACACCACGGCGTCAGCCTGGGTCGGCAGCGAGCCGAGTCGCGGTGCGGCAGCTTCGTTCTGGGAGATGAGAAGGTCTGGCTGATCCAGCCGCAGACCTTCATGAACCGCAGCGGCACGGCGGTGCGGCGCTGGCTGGAGATAGCCCCGTGCGAGCCGCAGAATGATTTGGTGATCGTAGCGGACGATCTCGATCTGCCGCAGGGCACCATTCGAGTGCGGCAAAGGGGTGGCTCTGGAGGGCATCACGGGTTAGAATCCATCATAGAGGCGATTGGAACGAAGGAATTTCCACGGATCCGGATCGGGGTGGATCCGGGGCATGAGCTGGAAGATCCGGTTTCTTATCTGCTCCGGCCGATGCGGTCGGAGCGGCGTCGCCAGATGGAGGCCGTGGTGGAGTTGGCCGCGGACGCCGCCGAAGTCATTGTACGGGAGGGTGCCGCCAAGGCTATGAACCGGTTCAATCGCCGCAGGGAAGCCGGGCCAGTACCGGCGCCGCCGCAAGACGCGGGAAGGTGAAGCAGAGCGAGAGGGTGGAACGGTAGCGTATTATGAGAACTTATGAAGTGATGTTTATCCTCAAGCCGGACCTGCCGGAAGAGGAAGCCGAGCGGATTATTACCCAGATGGAGGCTGTGGTCACCTCCACCGGAGGGCTTCTGCGCAAGACCGACCGGATGGGCCGCCGCCGGCTGGCCTACTTCGTGCGCCGCTATCGGGAGGGCCAGTACGTGCTGCTGGAGGCGGAGTGCGAGGCGGCGACGGTGCTGGAACTGGAGCGGCGGATGCGGGTGGCCGAGCCGGTCATCAAGTTTCAGTCCGTGCGCATTGACGAGGAACTCAAGCGCGCTTCCAAATTGCAGCAGGCGCGTTCCAAAAGTTCCGCTCGCAGGAAGTCCAAGCGGGGGGCCGAGCGTGGTGCCGCATCCGCCGCTTCTCCGGCGTAAGAGACAGATGATATAGCGTGGGAGGCGGCCCGAGACCGCTTCGAGGAAGGATATCGCATGGGATCACAGCCAGGACCGTCCCGGGGACCGGGCGGACCGCGCCGCGAGGGCGGCGGAGGGGGAGGGGGCGCACGACGCCAGTATGCCCGCCGGCGCAAGGTCTGCCGGTTTTGCGCCGAGCGAATGGATTACATTGATTACAAGGACGCGAGGTTGCTGGGCCAGTTCATCCCGGAGCGGGGGAAGATCCTGCCCATGCGCACTTCCGGAGTGTGCGCTCCGCACCAGCGGCGCCTGATGCGCGCCATCAAGCGCGCGCGTAACATCGCCCTGCTGCCGTTTGCATCCGACGTGTAAGCGCCGCGGCCCGAGCGCAGCCTCCGGGTTCAGGAGTTCAAATGTCCAAGACGATGGAACTGATTTTGAGAGAAGATGTGGAGAGTTTGGGACGGCGCGGCGACGTGGTCCAGGTAAAGGGCGGCTACGGGCGCAACTACCTGCTGCCGCGCAAGCTGGCGATGCCCCTTACAGAGGGTGCTCGCAGGGTCGTGGAGCAAGAGAAAGTGGCGGTGCTGAAGCGCGACGCTCGCGAGCAGACCGACGCGGCGCAGCTCGGCGAGTTGCTGGCGCAAACCACGCTCACCTTTGCCCGCAAGGCCGGCGAGACCGGCGTGCTGTTCGGTTCCGTTACCTCGCTCGATGTGGCCGAAGCCCTGGCGAAAAAGGGCTTTCAGGTAGACCGCCGCAAGATCCTGCTGGAGGATCCCCTCAAGCAGCTGGGGGACTTCCAGGTGCCGGTGAGGCTGCACAAGGACGTTACCGTGCCGGTTTCTTTGCAAATCGTTCCGGAAGAATCCTAAGAACTTCGCGGGTGTTTGTGGATGGCGGTCCCTTCCCCCACCGTGATGAAAGGCCTCCCCAGCAGCGTGGAGGCCGAGCGCTCGGTCTTGGGCGCGATCCTGCTCGATAATTCCGCGTACAACCAGGCCGCCGCACTGCTGACGGCGGAGGACTTCTCGCTCGACAGCCACCGGCGGTTGTTCCGGCGCATGATGGAGCTGGCCGACCGCTCGCGCCCGATTGACCTGGTTACGCTCTCTGAAGAGCTGCTGCGCAACAGCGAACTGGAGGCCATCGGCGGAGCCGGCTACGTTTCCTCGCTGACCGACGGCCTGCCGCGCCTGGCGAACATCGAGCATTACGCCAAGATCGTCAAGGACAAGGCGCTGCTCCGCCGCCTGATCGAAGTCTCCAACACCATCGCCACGCGCGCCCTGGACGGAGCCGAGGAAGCGGAAGAAATCCTGGACTCGGCCGAAAGTCTGGTTCTTTCGCTCGGCGAGCAGCAGGTGCGCTCCGGGTTCCTGCACTTCCGCGACATTTTCAAAGGCAGCTTTGAGAGCATTGATGCACTGCACGATCGCGGCAAGCGGGTTACCGGGCTGGAAACCGGCTTCCGCAAGTTCGATGATATGACGCGCGGGCTGCAGCCCTCCGACCTGATCATCATTGCCGCACGCCCTTCCATGGGCAAGACCAGCTTCGCGCTCAACGTGGCGCAGCATGCCGCCATTCGCCAGGAACAGCCCGTGGGCATCTTCAGTTTGGAAATGTCCAAGGAGGCGCTGGTGATGCGGCTGCTGTGCGCCGAGGCGCGCGTGGACTCGCATCGCTTGCAGGCCGGATTTGCCAGCCGCGAGGACTGGGCGCGCATGGCGGCGGCGCTCGGCAAGCTGGCGGAGGCTCCGCTATTCATTGACGACACGCCGGGCCTATCCCTGACGGAGATGCGGGCCAAGGCGCGGCGCTTGCAGGCCGATCACGGCTTGGGGTTGCTGGTGGTGGATTACCTGCAACTGATGAGCGGGCGCGCCCGGTATGAGAACCGCACCCAGGAAATCTCGGCGATTTCGCGCGGACTGAAAGGCTTGGCGAAGGAGCTCCGGGTGCCGCTCGTCGCCATTTCGCAATTGAGCCGCGCCCCGGAAGAGCGCGGCGGGCGGCCCCGCCTCTCGGATCTGCGCGAAAGCGGTCAGATTGAGCAGGATGCCGATTTGGTGGCCTTCATCTTCCGCGAAGAATTAGTCAAGCCGACTGACAGCAATCACGGCCGGGCCGAACTCATCATCGAGAAACAGCGCAACGGACCCACTGGCAAAGTGGATCTCGCCTTCCTCAGCAAGTTCACCTGCTTTGAGAACCTCGCCGAGGACATCGACGAGGAGGAGTCCGAGTGAGTCTATCCGGCCACGCACCCTCCGCCACAATTCCGGAACCCCACAAGATGCCCACCCGCCCGACCTGGACGGAAATCTCGCTGTCCCAGCTGGCAGAAAATTACCGCATCATCCGAGGGCACGTCGGCTCCCAGCGCGCGATGCTGGCCGTCGTGAAGGCCGATGCTTACGGCCACGGCATCAAAGAGATTGCTTCGACCCTGGCGCATCTGGGTGTGGACTGGTTCGGCGTCACCTCCGCCGATGAAGGAGTGGAGCTGCGCCAGCTTGGCATCCGACAGCCCATCTTGCTGCTCACCGGATTCTGGGAGGGGGAACAGAGCGCGCTCACCGACTACGACCTGGTCCCCGCAATCTATTCCGAGGACCAGCTGGCCACCATTGAAGCCTGGGGCCGCCGCACAGGCCGCCGCATCCGGTTCCACCTCAAGGTGAACACGGGCATGGGGATGCTGGGCCTGCACTGGCAGGACGTGGAGCACTTCGTGAATCGGTACCGCGGGATGTCGCACGTCGAGATGGAGGGCCTCTTTGAGCAGTTCGCGGCCTCCGGCGATTTCTCGACGCGCCAGACGGAACAACAGATGGAGCGGTTCGAAGCGGTAGAGCAGGAGCTGGCACGCGCCGGCATTCGCCCCAAGTATTGTCATCAGGCCAACAGCGGCGCCATCGTCACCCGTCCCCGCTCCTGGGGAAATCTGGTGCGCCCCGGGGGTCTGCTCTATGGATATCTGCTTCCGCTGCGGATTCCCGACGGCTCCTCCGAGCCGGCCTGCCGCTCGCTGCCGGTGCGCGAGATCCTTACCTTTAAGACCAAGGTCATCGCCGTCAAGGAAGTGCCGGCAGGCATCGCGCTGGGCTACGAAGGGCGCTACATCACGCCGCGCCACTCGCGCATTGCCACGCTTCCGGCCGGCTACGCCGACGGCGTGAACCGGCGGCTCTCGGGGCGGGGCCGTGTGATTGTGCGCGGTCAGTTTGCGCCGATCGTCGCGAACATCAGTATGGACCTGACGCTCGTGGATGTGACAGAAGTGCCCGAGTTGACCGTTGGCCAGGAAGTCACGCTGATCGGGCGGGAGGGGACTTGCTGCCAAACCGCGCTAGACTTGGCGGAGGCCTGCGGATGCTTGCCCTATGAAATCCTGTGCGGCATTGGCAAACGCGTTCCCCGCCGCTACCTTGCCTGAACCGGCCCCTGTCCGCATTCCCTTGCGGTTCCGACGCTTTGGCGGTTTCTCCCCTTCCCAGCTGTGCTACACTCAGGCTGGCCGCGTTGCCTGCGAGGTTTTCTGATGCGCGAGTGGCTTCCTGAAGCAGCGCCGCTGGGTTCGTGCTCCCACGGGCGGGGAAGGATTTTGATTCTGCAGCCATATTGGGAAACGGGTGCCTCTCTGCGGCAATCTTCCTCTCGCCTTTGTTCCCGCGTGCTCTTATCTGAGAGGACCCGGTTGGTGGCGACTAAAGGAGGGTAACTCCGTTGCTTGATCGCTTTCTGGTGCGTTCCGTGTTTCTACTCATCATGGTGTCGGCGGCTTATTACCTGCAGCCGTTCGGTGTGGCGACCTGGGTGGATGCCCTGCTGGGACTGGTGCTGGGGCTTGCGATCCTGATCTTTGAGACGCGGGTCCACCGGGCCAGTTTGAAGCGGCTCATCGGGGCCGCCACGGGATCCATTCTGGGAATCATCGGCGCCTATCTGGTGAGTCTGGTGCTGGGACAATCGGTTTTTCCCAAGAACACACTTTCTTTCATCCAGCTCTGCATCATGTTGGTGATGGCCTACATCGGCTTGGCCGTGGGAGCCGCCAAAGGCGACATGCTCAACCTGGCGGCTTTGGGCGGGTTGTTCGGCGCGGAGAAGCAAACCAAGCGCTCGCACAAGATCCTGGATACCAGCGTCATCATTGACGGTCGCATCGTGGATGTTTGTGCCGCCGGGTTTCTGGATGGCGCGCTGGTGATTCCGCAGTTTGTTTTGCGGGAGCTTCAGCAGGTTGCCGATTCCCCCGACCCGCTCAAGCGCAACCGCGGGCGTCGCGGTCTCGACATCTTGCAAAAGATGCAGAAGATGGCCACGGTGACGGTGCAGATCGTGGACGAGGATTTCCCTCGCGTTCGCGAAGTGGACATGAAGCTGATCGAGCTGGCCAAGTCGTACGAGGCCAAGATCGTAACGAACGACTTCAACCTCAACAAGATCGCGCAGCTCCAGGGCGTTGAGGTGCTGAACATCAATGAACTGGCCAATGCCCTGAAACCGATCGTGCTTCCGGGTGAGACCATGCGCGTTTTCATCCTGAAGGA
>JBGPJR010000032.1:0-10991 GCA_041485545.1 Terriglobia bacterium | reverse complement strand
GATTCAACCACTCTCGCACCTCACCGCGTGGTTTGCTCTCCACAGGGTAGCAGCTTGCCGCAGGGGGAACAATCCTGGCTGCAGGCGGGTAGTGTCCTAAAGTGTATTGCTCGATTTCGGACACTGCCTGCAGACGGGCTCGGCGCTTCTTGTTCCACCAGCGGGAGGGGGCCGGTGTGTTTGCGTATGAGGGTGTGTGTAGTGCTAGGGCCACTGCTCGTACAAAGACAAGTGAGCGCGGCGTCGAATGGTCTCGTCCGGATGCGTCAATAATTTCTCCAAGGACTCCCGGTACTCCGGCGCCCCGTCCAGATTCCACAGAGCGTGGCAACACATCTGGTAATCGGCCAGCGCGCTTTCCAGCCCATGCCGTTCCATGGGTGCCAGCTCTTGACGGTACTCTTCATAGCGCTGCCGCAACAGCGGTACCGCGCGCGCATCGCCCATCAATGCCAGAGCCTGGTAGTATTTCGCGGCGCCTCCGGCTCCGGAAGCAACGCGGTCCAGCAGAATGGAGAGGACCTGCTCCCGGTCGGCCTGATTCTGAAGCCGCGAGGCGATGCGAACCAGAATGTCCTCCGCACCGGTCTCGAGCAGGAACCGCAGCACTTGCTGATCCTGCGCCGTCACAGCAGGCCGCGCGACGAAGGCGGCCGCGAAGTCCAGCCGCTCTTTGTCCGAAAGGCCGGGCCAGCGTTGCCGCACAGAGTCCGGGGAAGTCTCCAGCCGGTCGGTCAAGAATTTGGACTCTCGCAGAAACAGATCCGGGCCGATTCGGTATACCCGAAACCACTCGGACTCTTGGACCAGTTCCTTGCCCTTTGAAATCGGACTCATGGACAGCAGTGCCCTTTCTCGGGATTGGCAGCAACTGCGACGGCTCTGGTTGCTGCCGGCCGAACTCGCTAAACAGCCGGATCGGCTAAAAGAAAACTCACTCTCCTCCGTACGGTCTCATCGGGATGTGTCAGCAATTCCTTGAGAGCTTCTTCGTACTCCGCAGAGCCGTCGAGTTTCCACAGGGCCCGGCAACAGGAGTCGTAATCGGAAAGTTCGCTGTGCAATCCATGCTGTTCAAACGGGGCGAGCTTTCGCCGGTATTCCTCATAGCGCTGGCGCAACGCCGGGATGGCTCGCGCGTCGCCGATGCGTTCCAGCGCCTGATAGTAGCTCGCCGCATGACGCTCCCCCACACGCACCCGCTCCAGCAGAAACGACACCGCACGCTCCCGATCTTCGTACTTCGGCAGCAGGTACGCGATGGTGCTGCAAACGTCCTCCGAGCCGGCTTCCATCAGGAACGCGAGAATCTCCTGATCGTCGGCGCTCAGGACCGGCTTGGCCTGCAACGCGCTGGCAAAGTCGATCTGCTCGACGTGAAGCCAACCCGGCCAGCGCTCCCGGAGGGAGGCCGCAGAAACCTGCAACTGACCGCTCAGAAACTTGGACTCCCAGACGAGTGTCTTGGGGCCGGCCCGGAACAGCCGGCTCCATTCGGTCTCGCGCACCAAGGTTCTTTCCTCCATGGCGATCAAAAGCCAATCACCCAGGTCCAGCGGGTCACCTTCGGACACTCTTTCTGAATGGGCCAATTCTCGAGAACGGCGTCGCGGCCGTCCCCGCAATCGTAATGGCAGTCTTTCAGGTCCTCTCGCTTGCCCGGAGACATTCCCGTGGGCGTGCACGGCTTATTGAACTCATCCAGAATGTCGGCGAGCGCCGCGACAATGGCGATTTGAGTCAGCCGCACCATCACCCACTCCCAGGCCTCAATCACCACCGGCCAGGTCAGCACCGCGGGATTGAAGCGCAGGATCGACCGATACACCTCCGCCGGCATGCGCGCGGTGACCCCGTCCGGCCCGACCTCGTAGCTAATTCCGGCCGCCGAATACGGGCCCAGACGGATGTCGGCGTAGTCCAGCACCGACTGTGGCGTCTGCTGGGCTTTTTGTGGGCTGGCGGGGCTCCCCATCGGCTCCCCATAGATGGGCACGAAACCGGGCGGGCAGGGATCGCCCTCGTTCCAGCCGCAGCCAAAGTCTCTCGCGAACGGAAAATCGGGGAAGCAGCCCACCAGGTAGGGATCGTAAGCAGGCGCGGCGCCCAACGGATCGGTGAGGGTCAGCGGGTCGTTCACTACGTAGGGGTAGCGGTTCCAGGACTGCGGGTCGGAGGGCTTCCCGGCCTTCGGATCGGGCGAAAGCCAGCGGGCCAGCGACGCCGAGTATTGCCGATAGAGCGTGTGGTCCAGGGCGCTTTCCGGGTCACGCTCCATGGCCGCGAACTTGTAGTTGTTGTCCAGACTATCCGTGATCACGCGCTCGGAGCCGAACGGATAGAAGTCCGATGCTTCCACAGCGGTCCCGCTGGAGTTGGTGACAACCCGCGCGGAACCGATGTGGTCACTCAGGAAATAATAGACATTGCCCGAGGCAACGTCGCGCCGGGCAATCCGCCGGGACCCGAAATAGATGTATTCGGAGGTGATGTTACCGCTGAGATCGCTCTCGGCCAGGACTTCGCCGTTCCGTCCGTACCAGTACAGCTTGCCGTTGGACTTCTTCACCCGCTGTCCGTCGCCGTCGTAGGAATAGGTGACGCCTGCGGTGGAGGCCATGTGGTCCTCCGCCGTCCAGGTGAAACTGGAAAAGCTGTCGTTGGTCAGATTGCCGCTCGAGTCATACGCAAAGCCGGTGTTGGTGATGCGGTTGTTGCCGTTGATGCTGAGACTCAACGTAGGCGCGCTGCACTTGGTGACGGCAACGCCGCTCAGGTTTCCGTAGCGGTCATAGGTGTAGCTCTGCCCCCAGCAATCGCCGCCCGAGTTGGCGTAGCTTTGTGCGGTGCCCAGCCGGTTCAGCTCGTCATAGGTAAAGTTCTGTGTGCGTCCCGAGCTCAGCACGTTGGTAATGGACAGCACCGTGCCATTGTTCTTCCCCGACCCGTTCACAAAGTTGTAGACCAGGTCCAGCAGGACGGTACTGTCGTTGAGGCGCGTGGCCTTGACTTCGTTCGGCTGCAAGCGCCGGTTGTAGCTGTACTCGGTTCTAACACCAGCAAAGCTGGTGGTATAACCGAGAACCAGGCTGGCAAGCCCTCCGTGCGGCGCGTAGGTTGCATCTTTTCCGAAATACACCGTGGAGCCGGTTCCATTCTTGGCGTACGTGAGGCGGCCCGCCGTGTTGTAGCTGAAGAGTGCGCTATAGCCGCTGGGATAGGTGATCTTAGTAACTGCGCCGTTGACGTTGTAAGTGTAGGAGGTACTCTTGGTCACGCTGCCGACGGTGCGCCGCTCCGTCGTGACGGTTCCGACGTCGTTGTAAGTCCAGGCAACGGTGCCGGAGCCGTCGCTCATACAGGTGCGGCGCCCCTTGCCGTTGGTGATGGTCAGCCCATTGCAGGAGGTCTGATCGTAGGAGTACGTCACGGAAGTGTCGCCGTTGGAATACGACTTGCCCGTCATGCGGTTCTCCGCATCGTAGGTGTAGGTGGTGGTGATGCTGCGCGCATCGGTGCTGCGGCAAATCACCTTGGGACTGCCGGCGCAGAGCGCGCCGCCGGAGGTCGTGTAGTAGTAGTTTACGGTCCCGCCTTCCGGCGTGGTCTCGGCCGTCTTGCGCGAGAGCGCATCCAAGGTGAAGGTGCGGGTCTGGCTGCCCTGATCGACCTGCATCAGGTTTCCCAAGACGTCGTACTGGTAGCAGGTGCCGAGCGTGAGCGAGCCGCTGGAATCCGGCTCGTCCACTTCAATCAGCCGGCCGAGCGCGTCCGTCCAGCTCTGGCGCTTCTTGCCCACGTCGTCCTTGGTAATGGTTGGATAGCCCAGGCCGTAGGTGCCGCTGGCGCATAGCTGCGTGGTCCTTCCGCCACCACCGCCCACCGCGGAGCCATAGAACGTTTCCTGATAATTGCTGTCTTGGAGAGTCAGACGCGTCGGACGGCCCAGACCGTCGTACTGCAAGCTGGTGGTGCCGTACGTCGGGTCCGACGTGCTGCGATAGGCGTTCGCAACATTCTGCACCCGGCCCGAACTGTCGTAGGTGGTGTCGCCGTAGGTCGTGCCCTGCGGATCACTATCCAACTGTCCGATGTCGGCCCTGCCCAGCGAGTCGTTGGTGTGAGAATCCTGAAACGACCCCGGAGTGGTATGCGTCGCTTGGGGAGCGCTGGTAGAAAACGTGTTCTGTACCCACATGCCACTCGGCAGATACTGTTTCGTGGGCCGGTCCAGCGAGTCCTGATAGTGGAAGTAGTTGGTCTTGCTGTTTTGATCCGTGCTCAGGGCCCGCTTGCCGCTGTCGTAGTAATAGCCGTAGCTGATGGTGCCCGAGACCGGCAAGGTGATCTGCGTCAGGTAGGCGTTCGCGGAGGGCGGAGTAGGCGAGTACGCCGACGGCGGGTTGGCACCGTTGTCCCGATAGAAGTTGTTGGAATAGCTCAAGGATACGGAATTCCCCTTGGGGTCGGTGGTGGTGCGCACCTGGCCGGTGGTGTCGTAGGTCATCGTGGTGGATAGATAGGCGCTCCCCGACCCGGTCCACCTTTGCATGGTGGTGAGATTGCCCCGCAGCGTGTAGCCCGTCCCGTACTGCGAGTCGTCGTGATGGGTGACTCCGGTTATAGACGTCAGCGAGCCGCCATCGTAGGTCATAATCATCTCGGCGATCTTGTTGCCGGAGGCGTCTTTGGTCTGGGCGTTGTTCACCCGGTTGACGATGTTCTTCGTCACATAGTTGGAGTTGGAATCGTGCAGGTAGGTCATGACCTGCTGGCGCACCAGGCCGCCCGCCGCGCCGCTGCCGTAAGCGTAATCCTTCATCGTAAGCACGTTGCCGCGGCTGCCCGTGTAGTTGGTCCCCCGATAGGAATAGGTATAGGTATCAAAAGTAAACTCAGTTTTCTTCAGCAGGTCGCCGGAGGGCCCCGGCAAGGTCGTGGTCGTGCGAATCGGCCGGATAAAACCACCCCCCCCGCTCACCGGGTTCGGAAGGCTGGTGTCGAAGTCGTAGCCCACCGTTAACGCCAGCGTCCCGCTCGCGGCAGAACCTGTGTACGCTTTGGTCTGGGTGTTCCAGGCGCCGCCGTTGTTCAGCGCGTAGGTATAGACCACGTCATCGCCGCTCGGCTTGGTCAGCGTGACTTTGTTGCAGTTGGTCCCGCAAGTGGCCGGTGTGAACGTCCGCGTCCCGCCGCCGTAAACTGCCGTGCTGACCCAGCGGTTGCGGTTCCCTTGCACATCCGTGAAATTGGAGTGCGTGAACGATACCGTGGCGCCGGTCGGCAGGGTCATCGACGCTAGCAGGCCGTGCCCGTTCGGCGAGGCTTCATAGGTGAACGTGTAGGCGGTTCCGTCGGGCAGCTCGATCTCGCGCAGCGCCGTCAGCGTGCCGCTGTATTCCGTCACACCCGAAACGCCAAAATTGGTGTCGATGCTGACCGTCGTGTCAAAGTACATCTTGAAAGTGGAAGAGCCTTGCGAGGTCAGCACCGTGTAGTCGGTCTCCGTGCTGCTCACCTCCGTCTTCTGCACCACGGTGCGGTTGAGCGTGTCGACAACGTTTCCGTTGTCGTCTCTACTCATGTAGTTGCCGTTGGGATCCTTCCAAAAGTTGGTGGACCCGCTGGGCAGCACATAGACTTTGGCTCCGTCCGGCGCAAGGACCTCCCTGGGCACGGGAGCACCGAACTGGATATTGGTCTCCAGGTTCATCAGAAACCCGGTGGCGTCCAGTGCGGAGTTGGACGTCGTGACAGTGCCTTGGGTGTGGCAACGCCAGGTCGGATCTTCCCAGTAGAGGGGGAATCGTCGGACCGTGCCGTCCATATCGTTATACCGAAAATTCGTCCACTCATACCAATAGACGGGAGTCCCCAGGTAGTCACAGCTGTGCGTAACCAAGTCGAGCGCAGTGCTTTCCGTGCCGGTGGCGGCGAATCTCCAGCCCAGTTGGGGGCCGACCCCTAACAGAGTGCCTGGCACGTTGGTGGGCTGCCACAGCTGGCTGATTCCGTTGTCTACAATTTTCCAGATGCGGCTGTCGTAGACCATCTTGGCGACAAAGGGCCTCCCGCCCCGCTGCGCGGTTGAAACAATGGGAATCTCAATGTGCAGATTCCCGTTGGCCACATTCACAAAGCCCATCGGCACCGACTCCGGAGTGCCAAAGGTCGGCGAACCCGTCTCCAGCAAATATTGAGCTTGCAGCGTGCCTCCACCAAACCAGGGCAGCAGGAGCGGAATCAACAATCGGAGGGATGGGAGCCAGTGGGAACGCTTCATGAACACCTCG
The DNA here is from genome assembly GCA_041485545.1 of Terriglobia bacterium. GTDB lineage: Bacteria > Acidobacteriota > Terriglobia > 2-12-FULL-54-10 > 2-12-FULL-54-10 > DATMAF01. Next base: position 4,698 of record JBGPJR010000032.1, on the reverse strand, counting down.
CTTTGGGCTAGCAGCCGGATGGGGTCCGAGCGGGAATGCGCCGACCTGCGACGGGCGCGGGGCGGAGCGACAACGAACGCGACTACTGCAGCGAGAAATCTGCGTCCGACAGGTTCGGGTTGAACACCACGGTGGAGAGGCGGAGCTCCCACGTGGTTTGACCGCCCACCTTCTCTCGAATGAGCACGGGAACCGCGATCCCGCCCATGGCGGTGTATTCCTCCAATTCGATTTCGTGGAGGTAGCTTTCGGTAATGGTTTCCTTGGGATGAGTCAAATCGGCGGTCTTCGCCACTAGATAGGTCTGCACGTCCACAAAGTAATCGATCCAGGAAAGCTGTTTCATGATTCCGCGCGGATCCGTCTCCGGCGGAACATTGGGGCTCACACGAATTCGATAGAACTGACGTCCTCCCGCATCCTCCAGGCCCAGATACGTGAATGCAACGGCTGGGTCGGCCAGCGCAGCGGCAATCGAAGGATACGGGATGGCCGGAATGCTCCCGGCCCAGGCGTTTTGAGCCGGAATGTCGGCTAGCTTCCCGTCGGCGCCCTTGCGCTGGCCCGCGCGACGGCTGAGGGCGAACGAACGAGTGCCGCCCGGAAGGTCCGCATCGAGCCGGAACTGGTCCGCTCCGCGGCCCCGCAGCGTCGCCGCTCCCTGGACCGGTTCGCCTGCCCAGAAGTAGGTGATGGTGCCGCTGGCCGTAAACGCGTTTACGTTGGTGGCCCCGGCCGCCGCCAGGGACTGTGCGAGCAGCGCTTTGGGATCGGGAGCGGAACTTGCAGTCGGCTCTTGTGCCAGACCGGACAGGGAACTCACCATCCAACCAGCTAGCAGGAGAACGCAAATGCGGGGGGTCATTGCCGTGCCTCCTCTTCCTCGGTTCAGGAACTCACTGTGTGATGGACGAGCCTTGTATCAACCCGACACCAAAGATGTCAAGAAATTTCTTTTCCACATTTCCACAGTTATCCACAGCTCTCTCTCCCGAACGCCTACGTATCCGGCGTAATCGTGAACATCAACGTGGTTTCGCCAATACGAAATTCGGTGAGGTGTTCCAGTCGGTATGTCTTGACGGGCTCTTCGCCCACGTAGGTTCCGTTGGTGCTCCCCAAATCGGTCAGTACCCCGTAATTTCCGCGCACTTCCACCGCGCAGTGCGTCGCGGAAACTTCCCGGTCCTCCACCACAATGTCGGTTCCAACACGTCCGATAACCACTTCCGGCTTTCGAAAACGAAAGATGGCTCCCGCCGTAACTCCCTGCATGACGACCAGCGCGACGTTCTTTCCCCGCGGCAACTTCGTCGCCGCCCGCATCACGGTGACGGTCTCCCGTTTGTTCTGCCCTCCGGCGCTGCGCGCCGTTTGCTCCGTTTGTTTGCCGCCGAGTCGGAGTGCAAAAGCGGTCTGGCATTTGGTACACTCCATGGGCACCTCGGCATTGCGGTCCAGCTCCTCGGCCTCCACAATATGGCCGGTCCCGCATTGGGGGCATTGCACGACCATCTCTCGCACTCCTTGTCCGGGAATTCTCCTTCGCACCCAGATTCCAAACCCGCCTGAGCTGGAACCTTTGCCCTGTTTTCGAAGATCCCAACTAGCATTTCGGCACTTCACGCGGATTCCTTGAGCGGGACCGGCGACAGCGTGCCGCTTGTGTTTCTCGGGGTCGTGCCGGCGCTGCTCGGCTTGTTGGTGTGGTACAGCGTGTGGCGGGAGCGTGGCGAGACGAGCCTGGGCGACCGGCTGCCCCTGTCTTCGTGCGGATCTGTCTCCACGGGACTAGTGCAAGTCACCGGAACGGCCGCGGGCACAACGCTCGTAAAGAGCCCTCTACCGGGCGTCCCCTGCCTGGTCTCGCGAATCAAGGTCGAAGCCCGGGGCCAAGGAGAGAAGGGCAGTTACTGGAAGGGTCTTCTGGCCGCAGGGCTGTTGCTGATTCTGTTCTGCCTTTTAGTCCGGGCGCGTGAATCCGGTCCGCGATCGTCGCGACGGGCTCATCACGGCCGGGGCCGGATGTTCTGGTTGACGCGGAAGAAATTGTCCGGGTCGTACTTCGCCTTGATGGCCGCCAGTTGGTCGTAGCTGTCGCGATAGGTAGCCTTGATGCGATCCTCGCCCTCGTCCATCATGAAGTTCACGTAGGCGCCTCCCGCCGAGTGCGGGTGCAGCGCGTCCCAATACGCTCGGGCCCACTGCACCAGGCGATCCTTGTTGGCCGGGTCCGGGTCCACACCCACGATGACCTCGGCCCACTTGGCATCGCGATAGCTCCAGGCCGTTTCATGTTTGCCAACGCGGCTCGCCGCCCCGTCAATCGGGTACAGGTGCATGGTGGAGTGCATGGTGGGAAGCTGGGAGCCGTGCTGGTGATGCAGCCGCACCGCCTCGTCGGAAAGTTCATTCACGAAGTCGGCCTTCCAATACCACTGCAATCCCGGCGGATACAGCGGATCGAACATACTCTGGATCGCGGGCAGAGGAGCCGGACCCACATGCTCAAAGGCCGGCTTGGGCAGCTCGCGCACCGGCTGAAACGCTTTCTTGGCCTGGCGCGGACCGCCGCAGTAGCACCACACGATCCCGCACATTTTGCGCAAGTGGAGGTGTTCGGGAAACGGCGGAGCCGGAGGCACCGTCAGAAACGCGAAGAACCCGGTCATCTCATCGGGCGCCTGCGGCAGAAACTCCCGGTACCACTTCAATATCTGCTCACTCTGATCCATCTCCCAAAGCATGGGCCCGGCGTGGACCGTGTGAATGGGGTGGGCGCGAAACTCAAACGATGTGACAACGCCGAAATTTCCGCCGCCGCCACGCAGGGCCCAGAACAGGTCCGCGTTCTGCTTGGCGCTGGCTGTAACCAGGGTGCCGTCGGCGAGCACGACATCGACCGAGAGCAGGTTGTCGATGGTCAGGCCGCACTTGCGCGTCAGATGCCCCAGCCCGCCGCCCAGCGTCAGTCCACCCACGCCGGTTGTGGAAACGATTCCGGACGGCACCGCCAGGCCGAAGGCGTGTGTGGCGTGGTCCACATCTCCCCACACGCATCCGCCTGCCACGCGAACCTTCTTGGCTTTGGGCTCCACGCGGGTATGCCGCATCGGCGAGAGGTCGATCACCAGACCGTCATCGCAGATACCCAACCCGCCTGCATTGTGCCCGCCGCCGCGAACGGACACCAGCAGGTTCTGGTCGCGTCCGAACCGCACGGAAGCGATCACGTCCGCCACGTCCGCGCAGCGCGCGATCAGCAGCGGCCGTTTGTCAATCATGCCGTTGTATACCTTCCTGGCCGCTTCATAGGCCGGGTTGTCGCGCTCGATCAACTGACCACGCAATTGGGTTCTGAATTGGTCGACATCTGCCTTACCGGGCATACTCACCTCCGCAAAAAAGGAATCAAGAGTGCCTCTTGAAAGTATCGCCTCTCGAGGGGATTGGCAAGCGCCGCAAGAAACGGGATGTTCCCGGGAATTTTGGCGGTAGCGGCGCTTTCTCCTATAATGGCGCGATGAACTCAGAACAGCTCCGCGCCCTGCAAGCGCCTTTGAAGACGCGTTATCGCGAGACGCCCGAGGCCGCCATGGTCACGCTGCGGGCGCGATCCAAGATCGGGGACGAGCAAATCGCCTGCAAGGTGGAAACCGGCAAGGCGCTGGTGACGGCTGGACTGCCGCCAGGCGCCGGCGGCGATGGCACGCTGGTCTGCTCCGGGGACATGTTATTGGAAGCGCTGGTGGCCTGCGCGGGCACGACGCTGAAGGCCGTGGCCACTGCGCTGAGTATCCCGCTCAAGAGCGGCAGCGTAGAGGCTGAGGGGGACCTCGACCTCCGCGGCACGCTGGGCATCGCCAAGGATGCGCCGGTGGGCTTCCGCGCCATCCGGCTGCGTCTTGATCTGGACACCGAGGCCCCTGCCGAACAGGTGGCGAAGCTGGTGGAGCTGACGGAGCGCTACTGCGTCATCTATCAAACGCTGCGCGCACCCAGCCAGCTTTCTGTTACCCACCAGGTCGGGTCGCAGCCGCAGGCTGCCCCCTCCGGGACCGCGTAAAGGCGACGCCTTTAGGACACGGTCAGGTCGTTCGTCACCGAGAAGACGCCAAACAGTCCGCTCACAAAGTGCGTCGCCGTGGTCTTGTCAACCGCGCTGGCAACGGTGCCTGTCAGCGTAACGTGCCCATTCTCGACCACGATGTGAATGGAGGGATCCGCGCCCAGGCCGTAGCGGAACAGCGGGCTGTTCGACGAGAACAGCGTCATGTAAACAGCCCGGCGCACCTGATTGTCGAACGAGGACAGGGGCAGCACGTCGATCTGGTTGACCACCTGGGTGACGCCAGCAATCCGTTTCACGGCCGCCTCCGCATCCGACTTCAGCGTCGGGACCAGCACTTTGCCCGTAAGCGTCACGGTGCTCCCGCTCACCTGGTAGTTCAGGTCGTCATACAAGGTGTAGAACGGTTGTGTCACCAGCGCGTGGCGAACCTGCTGCTCCAACTCGCTTTGCGGCAACCGGCTCGGAGTCGGAGCTTGGCCCACGTCCGCGCGCAGGGGCGCTGCCATGAGTAGCGCTGCCAGGGCCGCCGCCGCTGTAATTCGATTGATTGATTTCATACCATCCTCCCAAGTTCATTCCAACGAATCGCTTTCACTTCACAGCATTTCGGCCTGAATCCCGACAAG
>JBGPJR010000031.1:0-11096 GCA_041485545.1 Terriglobia bacterium | reverse complement strand
TGATCGCGCGGAGAATGGCAAGATTGCTGCCGAGGCGCCGTTTCGGCACAGAGGAGACGCTGGAACGGGCCCCGGACTGTTCGAGACCGCGTGTTGCGGGAAAGATACTTGTACCGACAACGTCAGCCGCGGTTGTGTGCCAGTCAGTCAACGACGCAGCGTTCGTCATTTTTTCTGCAGGGATTCAATGTATCGCGTGAGGTTGTAAATACGAACCTTGCCGAGGTCCTGGTCCCAGGCAATTTGACCGAATACCGGCCCCCAGATCGGCATCTCCCGGGAACCATGAGCTGGTGTCGCGACTTCTTCGCCGGAGATGATCTCTTGGATCCGGGCCGTGGGGAAGGTACCCCGATTGCGCTCACGGATGCGAGTCAGATCCGAGGGGGCGGCCTTTAGAGCACTGGCGGCGGGACCTCCCCCGGTTCCACCGATTCCGTGGCACGAAGCGCAATATGCCTGAAACAAGCTCTTGCCATCGAGAGACTGGATGAGATGTTGTTCCTCCCGTGGGCCGGTCTGCTGCTGTCCTGCACCGGGTGCCATCATTGCAACCAACGCGACCATCGCTGTTAGTCGCCCATAAGGGATCGGCCGGTTGTTCATTGTGGCTGCTCCATCAGCGTTCTCGCTTGGGCAGGATCGGGACGCTTCGTACTACTTTGTCCCTTGCTGAGATTTCCGGATCTCCTCCATGTTGCGGAGAACTTCCTCCATCGAGTTCGTCATATTTCCCATGTGCTTCTGCATTGCTTTCATGTTCGAATTGAGCCGACGATCCCCCATCACGCCCTTGTTGGACATGACGCCGTTCATCTGTCTCATCATTCCTTGCATGCTGTCACCCATGGAATTCATGGATTGCATCATACCGGACCAGTCGTCCTGGGACATCGGCGAGCCAGTCATCCCTTGGTTACCCATCATGCCCTGATGGCCCTGCATCATCTGCTGATCCCCCATCATGCCGCTCATACGGCTCATCATCCCCTGCATTTGCTGCATCATCTGCTGCATGGAGTCCATACCTTGGGGCATCTGCGGCATCGGCTGCGGCTGCACTTGCCCCTGGCCCCCCGTCATCGGCCCTCCCGGACCACCCATCTGTCCAGGCGGCATGGGTTGCTGCGGCTGCATTTGTCCCGAGCCTCCCATCTGCCCCTGACCTCCCATCATCTGCCCAGCGCGGGCACGCCCACTTAGAAGGGTCAGACCCCCCGCTGCGAACAACACTGCGACGAACAACACACTTTTCATAAATACCCCCGTTGGTCTCTTGCGATTACCACTCTCACCTTCAATGATTGCACCCGAGGCGCCCCTTTGCCACTGCTCCCAAAGCGCCAGAGACAAACGCACCCGCCAGAACTCGCGGGTGCGTAATGGAAACCTTCCGATGCCTGCGGAAGCCAGGCCCGCCGCTGTCAAGCAGGGAGACGTGCCATCGCGTAACGAGACTCCACGGCGTGCTCCAACAGCTCGCGGACCTGATGACGGTCGTAAGGCGGAGCCAGCAAGTCAAATGCTCCCGCCTTTAGCACCTCGGTCCATTCGTGTTCTCCACCGCAATGGCTGAACACCACGACAGGGACCTCCGACTGCCGTTTGCGCAATTCCTCGACCACGTCGCGCCAAGTTCCCTCTGCAGGTTGCCATGGGCAGAACAGCACGTCGTAGTCACCTCGCTCCAGCAACGAAATCGCTTCGGCGATCCTTTCGACCCTGGTAACGGCTGCCAAGCCAGTCAGCATTTCTCCCACCTGGAAGTCGTCCGGATCGCCGCCGAGCATTACGACTTTGGGATACGCTTCCATGCTAGCCTCCTTCCCGCTAGCCTCCGCTCACTTCCACTTGATGGGAGAGCACGCATCCTTCCATTTGAACTGCCCCTTACGATATCGCTAAGCTATTGAAATAGCAGTCCCATCTCCACCGCGAGTAGGTACCGATTGGGTGGAATCTCACGCTCTGTGAGTAATATGACTCAGCGGGGCTTGCAAAGCCGTTCTCCTTGCGACCCGTAACCGCTTTCGGGCGTGGCAGTTACAACTCACCTGGCCCTGGAGATCGGATTGCTCCCCTCAATGGAGATGCAGGCGGAAAGAAATGCATTCCAAAGTAATTCTAGAGCGGAAAGGAGCCTTCGGCGAAGTGCCAGCTCCTGTTGAACGGCTTCAGATCAGAAGCATTTTGTGCCCGGTGGACTTTTCCGACTTTTCTCATCGGGCTGTACGCTACGCAGCGAGTTTGGCCAGACATTTTGGCTCTCGGCTGTTCATCCAGCACATCGCCATCCCGGGACCATACCCGTTCATGGCGGGATTCGATTATGTTGGGGTCCCAGATGTAGAGACGCAGTTGCGGAGCGCGCGGGAAGCCATCCTGCGGATGCTACGAGCTGCGGGAATCGGCACCTCCGATGTGACCGTTCTGCTGAATGAAGGAGACGTGGTCGCAAGCATTCTGGAGGCAACTCAGAAAGAAGGGATCGACCTGGTGGTGATGGGAACCCACGGCCACAAAGGTTTCAACCGGCTGGTTCTGGGATCGGTTGCGGAGGCCGTGATCCACCGGGCGGTCTGTCCGGTTCTGGCGGTCAGCCGGCCGCAAACGGAATCCGCCCATCTCGAACAAGGCGAGGAGGTGCCATTCAATACAATCGTGCTGGGAACAGACTTCTCCGCGCACTCGGATCGAGCGCTGGCCTATGCCCTGAGGTGGGGTTGTGAGTGGTGTTCTCAGGTGGTGCTTTTCCATGCGGTGGAGGCGCCTGCCCTGAGAGGGATCGTGGACCTGTTTCCCGAATACAACCCGTACTTTGAGCGGCAGGTGGCCCTCGCCTGGGACCATCTGCGCAACCTCGTCCCGGAAGCAGCACGAGAGTGGTGCCGCGTGGTTTACGATGTGCGCCACGGCAACCCCAAAGACGAGATCCTGCGAGTAGCCGAAGAGAAGAGTGCGAATCTGGTGATCACCGGGGCACGGGGGACGGGCAGTTCCGGCGCCTCATGGGGTTCAGTAAGTTCCGCAGTCGTGCGCGACGGGCGCTTTCCTACCTTGGTGGTGCGCGAGTTGTCGCCTCAGCCGTAGCTTTGCAGACCCGCGCGCTCCCCGTCGTTAGAGGAGGAGGAGTTATGAAACGCTTTCGAATCGGAATGATCTTGTTGGCAATTGCTGGGGCGTTTGTCGCCAGCGGGGCCCTCGCTCAGCAGGAGCAGCAGCAGGCCGCGCCGCAGGCAGGCTCCAGCTCCGGTGCAGCGGTCGCGCCGATGCCCGGCGGCATGAACATGGGCCAGTCGACCATGTCGGGCGGCATGATGTGCCCGCATCAAGAGGTGCAGCAGCTCACCGAGCAAATCCTGAAAAGCTTCGCTGCTCTCGAAAGCGAAACGGACCCGGCTGCGCTCCAGCGTCGGCTGGGCGAGCACGGGGCGCTCTTGAAGCAACTGCAGTCCAAGGTCCAGGCCGGGTATCCGATGATGGGATCCATGGCGGGATCGATGCAGGGTTCCACGATGGGGCCAATGCCCGGACCCACAACAGGACCAACGACAGGGCCGATGCCTGACCAGATGCACTGCCCGATGATGAGCGCCCACACCCACTAAGGGGAAGTCGGTCCTTCGATATTGCGTGGCAGCCAGCGGGAGAGGAGAATTGACGCATGGCGGCCGCCAAACCGGGGACCGGATCCTCGCAGGGAAGTTTCGGCGGCCGGAACCACGCCTTGGATAAATTTTTCTCGCCGACGGCTGTCGCCGTGGTTGGCGCTTCGGAGACACCTGGCAGCGTCGGGCGGGCAGTTTTTGCGAATCTCACCGCGCACCCGTTTGGGGGCGTCGTCTTTCCCGTCAATCCGAAACGGGAGAGTGTGCTGGGAGTCCGCGCTTGCCCCAGCGTTTCTGCTATTTCCGAAAAAATTGATCTTGCCGTTGTCGCCACACCGGCTTCCGCAGTGCCCGGCGTCATCCATGACTGCGCGGCAGCGGGCGTCGGAGCCGCGATCGTTCTGTCGGCCGGATTCCGGGAGATTGGTGAGCCGGGCGCGGCACTGGAGGCCGCCGTCCTGGCGGAGGCGCGCCGTGGAGGCTTGCGCATCATTGGCCCCAACTGCCTGGGTGTGATGTGCCCGGCAACAGGTCTTAATGCAACGTTCGCCTCCGCCAGTGCTCTGGCCGGCTCGGTGGGCTTCATCAGCCAAAGCGGTGCGCTGTGCACGGCCATCCTGGATTGGAGCTTGCGAGAGAAGGTTGGCTTCAGTGCTTTCGTGTCGGTCGGTTCAATGCTGGACGTGGGCTGGGGCGATCTGATCGATTACCTGGGCGACGATCCGAACACCCAGAGCATTGTCATCTATATGGAGTCGGTCGGCAATGCCCGCTCCTTTCTTTCCGCGGCCCGCGAAGTGGCACTGACCAAACCCATTATCGTCCTCAAAGCGGGGCGCACCGAGGCCGCCGCGCATGCCGCGGCCTCTCACACCGGCACGCTGGCCGGGAGCGATGCCGTGTTGGACGCGGCCTTTCGCCGCTGCGGTGTGCTGCGCGTCGAGGGGATCGAAGAACTCTTCGACATGGCGGAGATTCTGGGCAAGCAGCCGCGGCCCCGCGGACCCCGGCTGGCCATCGTCACCAACGCCGGTGGCCCCGGAGTTCTGGCGACCGATGCCCTCATCCGCCAGGGCGGACAACTCGCTACTCTTTCTGAGCAGACCGTCCAGCAACTGAATCAGTTCCTTCCTCCCCATTGGAGTCATGGAAATCCCGTGGATCTCATCGGAGACGCAGACGCCGAGCGGTATATCCGGGCAGTAGATGTTGTTGTCCGAGACCCTAATGCGGATGGCTTGTTGGCGATTCTGACGCCCCAGGCCATGACCGATCCGACCGAGACGGCCGAGCGCCTGAAAGCTTTCGGGCGGCTGGAGGGCAAACCGATCCTGGCCAGTTGGATGGGCGGCGCTTCCGTGACGGCAGCGGAGAGCATCCTCACCAGCGCCAACATTCCCACCTTTCCGTACCCGGACTCCGCAGCGAAAGCTTTCCACTACATGTGGCAGTACAGCTACAACCTGCGAGGCCTCTATGAGACTCCCCTCCCACCCGCTGATTCTGACGAGAGTCTTGGCCGCTCTAAGCTGGCGGCGGCAATGCTTGACAGTGTCCGGCAAGCGGGTCGCACGACACTGACCGAGTATGAGTCCAAGCAGTTGCTCGACAAATATGGGATCGCCACCGTTCCCACTGATGAGGCAAGAAGCGAACCGGAAGCCGTTGCCAGAGCTGCCGCAATCGGTTATCCGGTCGTGCTCAAGTTGCTTTCGCACCGGATCACGCACAAATCGGAGGTAGGCGGCGTGCGCCTGAACTTGTCCGATGAAGGTGCCGTGCGGCGTGCTTATCAGGCGATCCAGACAGCCGTTGCCGAGCGGGCCCGCCCGGAGGACTTCTTGGGAGTATCGGTTCAGCCGATGGTTTCCGGCGATGGGTATGAACTGATTGTTGGCAGTAGCGTGGACGCTCAGTTCGGTCCGGTGCTGCTCTTTGGCCTGGGCGGGGAGCTTGTGGAAGTGCTGCAGGATCGGGCCTTGGGTTTCCCGCCGCTCAATACCACGCTGGCCCGCCGTATGATGGAGCATACCCGCATCTTCCAGGCTCTGTTGGGAATCCGGGGGCGGCCGGCAGTGGATTTGGTTGCGCTGGAACAGCTCCTGGTGAGGTTCAGCCAAATTGTGATTGACCAGCCGTGGATCAAGGAGATTGAAATCAATCCCCTTTGGGCCTCCGCCGATCAACTCGTGGCCCTGGATGCGCGCGTCATTCTCCATCCTTCCTCTATGCGGGAAGCGGAGCTACCGCGCTTGGCAATCCGGCCCTATCCGACGTCCTACATCACCTCTTGGGGCATGCCGGATGGGGAACCGGTGATCCTGCGTCCCATTCGTCCGGAAGATGAGCCGCTCATGATTCGCTTGCATCAAACGCTGTCGGAGCAAAGCGTGTATCTGCGGTACTTCGGGACCATCAGCCTTAGCGAGCGCACCGCGCACCAGCGCCTGATTCGTATGTGTTTCATCGATTACGACCGCGAGATAGCCTTGGTGGCGGTTCGAAGCGACCCGCAAACGGGCGCACCAGAGATCATCGGCGTAGGCCGCCTGATCAAGCGGCACGGCACCGCGGACGCCGAAATCGCGGTCTTAGTTGCGGACCGCTTTCAAGATAAAGGGATCGGAACGGAGCTGGTGCGGCAGCTCCTAAAGATTGGTCCGCAGGAAGGTGTACAGCGGGTGGTGGCAGAGATCCTGCCTGAGAACGAGGCCATGCAGCGCGTTTTCAGAAAGCACGGCTTTCGGCTCCGCCATGACGTAGAGCATCGATTGGTTCATGCGCAACTGTCGCTCTAGGTCGCCAAGGCATCGTAGTACCGCTCAAGGCTGGCGGATGAGCCGCTGGACCGTCTCGACCAGTTGCTGAGCATCGTAGAGCGGCTTTTGCAAGTACGCATCCGCACCGGATGCCGCCAGCAATCGCTCGCGGTCGCCCGTCATGGCGTGAGCAGTTGCAATAATGACGGGAAGACGAGCGGGGGCGCGCTGCTTGAGGAGTCGCGCCAGTTCGATGCCATCGATGGGCTTCCCCTGCCACTGGGTTGCTCGCAAGGAAACATCCATCAGCACTAGAGAAACGCCGCCCCCTTCCACGGCAGACACAATCTCGTCGGCGTCCTCGGTGACCCAACAGGAGTATCCGCCGGCGCGCTCCAAAGCCAGGCGGTAGAACTTGGCTACTAGCGGATGGTCCTCGACGATCAGGATGGTCTGTGACACGGTTGTGCGCAATGCAAGAAAAGAGCTGTTAACCTGGCTCCCTGCCGGCACGAGCGGGCGCGGACTGCTTCGGAGCAGCCGCTTCCGCGACCGGGATGGTCAGCCAAGCCAGGGTTCCCCGCCCTTCGCGCCCACTCTCGAGGCCGATCTGGCCGCCCATCAGTTCGACCAGTCGGCGCGAGATAGCCAGGCCGAGGCCGGCGCCCCCGAATTTTTGCACCTCTGCCTCGTTCAATTGAACAAATGGTTCAAAGGCGGCTTCGCGCTTCTCAGAGGATATTCCAAATCCCGTATCCTCGATCTCTAGCCGAACCAAGCCTCCCAATGCCTCTTTCTGCGCCCCCGGCGCCTCTGTTGCCCGGACTCGGATCGTTACAGAGCCTTCTCTCGTAAACTTGACGGCATTGGTTAGCAAATTCAGCAGGACTTGGCGCAGACGCATCTCATCCGCCCAAACGGCAGGGAGCGGGGCGTTCGCGGTTTCGTTGATCAAGCCGAGACCCTTTTCCGCAGCGTGAACCGCCACCAGAGGTACACTCGAGTCCAACAACGCCCGGAGCGATACACTTTCGATCCGGAGGGACATCCTACCCTCTTCAATACGGCGAATGTCCAAGATGTCATTTACTAACCCCAGCAAGTGTTGGGCCGAACTAAAGACGTCTCGAAGCAGCTCTTGCTGCTCCTCGGGGCCGGTGCACAAACCATCCAGAATCATCTTGCTAAACCCGAGGATCGAGTTGAGAGGCGTGCGCAGCTCGTGGGAAACGTGGGAAAGGAACTCGTCCTTGGCTCGACTCGCCTTGGCCAGTTCCCGGTTGAGACGCTCCAGTTGCTCGTTCAGCCTCCGGAGATTCTCAACCGTTGCTTGCATATAGGACTCGCACATCAGGTTGAGGTCCAGATCAAGCACCCTGCTCAGGGCCCGCGCGTAGTGCATGCGCTCATCGCTGGAGGGCACTTCCAGCAGGAGGCTGTCGTGCAGGAACCCTCGCACTCTTCCCATGGCGCTGACCACGTATTTTTGCTCCAGGCCGATGCGCACATGGTGGTACCCAATCCGGAAGCGCTCAACTGCGTAGTTTTCGTCGTAGACGCCGCCAAAAAGGCCGCGGGCCCACTCCTGCAGGGTCTGCTTGAGGCGGGCGATTTGTGCTTCCCCGCCCGTAAACACGCGCGCGGCACGCGGGTGGTGCGTAATCGTCGAATAAAATTGCTCCGCCATCTCCGGAAAATGCTTTTCCAGGCGGGGACCCAGCCGGCGCAACAACTCGGCATCCTGGGCATCGAAGCCCAGGTACCGCTTCATTTCCTCGATGAAACTTTCCATCGCTAAGCTCTCGAACGGCGTACTTGGTCGCCAGAAGCGACTGCCGCGATTATACTAGCAGTAGGCTTCTGCAGCGCGAATCGCAGCCAGCCGGAACAAAAACGGATGCGACAAATGCGAATTCATTGGGTCCTGAAGGCAGTCCTACCCGTCGCGGGTGTGCTGCTGCTTGGCGTACTCGTGTTCTTGTGGGTGACGATTTCTTTGGAGGACCCGGCGCGTCGGGGGATCCTCCTGGTGGCACTCGGCGGCGCCGGAGTCATCTGCGGCGTACTGCTCGTTGTCCTGGTCATCTTGATCCAGCAGCCGCTCCTGGAACTGCAAAAGAAGATCGGACAGCTTCGGACTGGCGACCTGACCGTAGCTGCGAGTTTTGCCGAGCGGAAGGACGATATCGGCGAACTGGGCCGCAACTTCAATGAGATGGTGCGCCAGCTGCGAATCACCCGTGAAGAAATGGACCGGGAGCATTCGGCCGAGATGTCGCGCGCGGAGCATCTGGCCACCCTCGGCGAACTGGCAGCGGGCGTGGCTCATGAGATTCGGAACCCGCTCGCCGGCATCGCGGGCGTGATCGAATTGCTGGGACAGGAATTGCCCGAGTCCAGTCCAGCACGGGATGTCTGGAAGGATGCCAAGCAGGAAGTGCAGCAGATTCAGAAGATTCTCAGCGACCTGTTGGATTACGCCCGGCCGCGGCCGCCGCAGTGTCAACCCGGCGACTTAAACAGAACGGTCGAGTTGGCCGTCCATCTGGCGCAACAACAAGTCTTGTCGCGTCCGATTCAGGTCCATTTGGTCAAGGCGAGTGGTCTGGCACCGGTGGAGCATGATGCTGCCCAAGTCCAGCAGGTGCTCTTGAACCTCTTGCTGAATGCCCTCCAGGCCATCGACGGAGCCGGCACCGTCGAGGTGCGTGTGGAGTCGCGCGGCCCTTTTGCCGCGGTAAGCGTTGCGGACACGGGACGAGGAATCGATCCCAGCCACCTGGCCATGATCTTTCGCCCTTTCTTTACGACAAAGGGCCGGGGCACCGGGCTGGGCCTTTCGCTCGCTCAGCGCATCACCGAGGGGCACGGCGGTCGTATTCAGGTTTCGAGCACTCCTGGCAAAGGCAGTCGCTTCATCGTCGAGCTACCGTTCCATGCGGCTGCGAAAACGGGTTGAGCGGTTTTCAGGTTAAACTAAGGACATGGCTCACGAGAGGATTCTAATTATCGATGACGAGAAGCTTGTCCGCTGGTCGCTTCGCAAAAAATGCGAGGAGTGGGGCTATCACGCCCTGGAGGCGGAAGACGGCGCGACCGGCCTGCGTATGGCCCGTTCGGAATCCCCGGATCTGATTTTACTCGATGTGCACCTGCCGGACTTGAATGGCGTGGAACTGTTGCAGCAGCTCAAAGACGCGGGGGAGGCCCGTGCTGTGATCATGATCACAACGGACCCACAGCTCGACGATGTGAAGGCGGCGATCAAGCTCGGCGCGTATGATTTCATCGGGAAACCGCTGGACTTCGACGAACTGCGCGTGACCGTCGAAAATGCTCTGGAGGCCACCCGCCTGCGCACGGAGGTCGAGTCTCTTCAAGGAGAAGTTCGACGCCAGGCCGGGCACCTGGACGTGATCGGGGTCAGCGAGCCCATCACGGCACTCATGAAATTTGTGCGCAAGGTGGCTTCCAGCGAAGCGACCACCATCCTGATTCAAGGGGAAAGCGGAACCGGGAAGGACCTGATCGCCAAGATCATCCACTATGAAAGCCGCCGTCAGAACAAACCCTTTGTAGCCGTCAATTGCTCCGCCATCCCGGAAACCTTGATGGAAGCGGAGCTGTTCGGTCACGAGAAGGGCGCCTTCACGGATGCCAAGGCGATGAAAAAAGGTCTATTCGAGATGGCACACGGGGGATCGCTCTTCCTCGACGAGATCGGAGAGCTCTCGCCCTTTGTGCAGGCGAAGCTGCTGCGCGTCCTGGAAGATCAAAAGATCCGGCGCGTTGGCGGAGTTCGAGATATCCAAGCGGAGGTCCGGGTGATTGCGGCGTCCAACCGCGACCTGGAACGGGCAGTTCGAGAAGGGCAGTTCCGCCGGGACCTTTATTATCGCTTGGCAATTATTTCCGTGTTCGTTCCACCGCTGCGCGACCGGAAGGAGGACATCCTTCCGCTGGCAGACTTTTTCATTGAGCAGTACAACCGCTCCTTCCGGAAATCCGTTCGCGGTCTGACGGAAGAAGCCCGCCAGTTGCTGTTACGTTATGACTGGCCCGGGAATGTCCGGGAATTGAAGAACGCCATCGAGAGGGCGATGATTTTGGAAGAGGCGCCGGAGTTGCAGGCTTCCTATTTTCCTTTTTCGATCTCTCACCCCCAGTCGGCTCAAACGGCCTTTGAACAGATGGCCTCCCCCCGTGGCACCCAGCCGCTCTCCAACGGCCGCTGGCTCCCGCCGCTCAGCATTCCCGACGGCGGAACTTCGCTCGAAGAGATGGAACGGGCCATGGTTGAACTCGCTCTCCAGCGAGCCGGGAACAATCAGACCCAAGCGGCCCGCCTGCTCGACATCAGCCGGGACGCACTCCGTTACAAGATGAAGAAGTTTGGCCTGATGGCAGAAGAAGAAAAGGGTGCCGAGCGCCCAACGAAAGGACCAGACGAGTCCGCCCCCCCGCCCCGCCTCTAGTAAGCTCCTTTTTTCTCAGCCGCCGGAAGATCGTTTTGTTGCAGGCTTTGCGGGAGTCCTCCTAGTCTCCCACATCCGATCCTGCGGACTAGGGCTCGCCACGGCTGTCCGAATGGAGATGGGAAATCGCGCCGTCTTGAGCCCGTCCGCATCTTGGCTGCGCGGTCGCGCGCAGCTCACTAATAGGGCGCCTTCTGATATTTCTCGACCGCATCGTTGTATCCCGAATCGTATCCTTCAAAGAAGATCGTGTC
>JBGPJR010000030.1:0-11585 GCA_041485545.1 Terriglobia bacterium | reverse complement strand
GGTCTCCCCGTGGGATGGTACCCGGGACCGGAGAGCGCAGCGTCTTTCCGTCAGGAAAATTCGGGTTGGGCGAGAACGCCTTGTAGGCGGCCGAGTGCGCCATCTCCGGCAGATATTCATAGTTGGGCGTGGAGGTGTTCGGACGGCTCATCCAGACCAGCGCAATCGCTCCCAGCAAGGCCAGAGCCAGCACCACGTTTACTAGTCGAATGCCCATCGATGGTCCCCCGCTACCCCTATTCCACCCGCTCCTCGATCTGGACCGCGTGGTAGCGCTGCAGCAACGCATGGAGTTCGTCGATGTCTATGTTGCCCCCCGTATGCTCGAACACAAGCGCGAATTGGTCATTGGTCACACGGGGAGAAATCAGCTGCGGCTTTCTGCCGGGGACCAGTCCGCTCACCATGAACAGTGCGATGACGGTGCTGACACCGGCGAATAGCACCATGATCTCGAACGTCAGCGGCACGAAGGCCGGCAGCGAGTCCCAGGGCTTGCCGCCCACATTGACGGGCCAGTCCAACCACGAGGCCCAGTACTCGAATCCGACCTTGGCGCTGGCGCCCAGCAAGCCGAGGAGGAAGCAGACCCACGGAAGGCGCGATGGCAGCAGGCCCATCTTCTTATCCAGGCCGTGGACGGCGTAGGGGGCGTAGATATCCAAAATGCTCAAATTACGTTCCCGAACGGCGCCCGTCACGCCGAGGATGTCTTGCTCGCCCTCGAATGTTGCTACGATTACTCTACGACTCATGGTGGCTCTCCTCCTGGTTCGTGCCGTAGCTCAGCACCCCTTTCACTTCGCCCATAGCAATGACTGGAAGGAAGCGGCAGAAGACAAAGAAGAGCGTGAAGAACAGGCCGAAGCTGCCGGCCAAGGTGGCGAGTTCGATGGAGGTGGGAGAGTAGCTGGCCCAGCTGGAAGGCAGATAGTCCCGATGCAGGGAGGTCACGATAATGACAAACCGCTCGAACCACATCCCGACATTGACCAGGACACAGATCAGGGATACGACTCCCAGATGGGACCGCACTCCGCGGAACCAGAACAGTTGCGGGATTACGACGTTGCAGGAAACCATGATCCAGTATCCCCAGGCGAAGGGGCCCAGCGCGCGATTCAAGAATGCAAATTGTTCGTAGGGGTTCCCGGAGTACAGGGCGGAGAACAGCTCCGTCAGGTAGGCCAGGCCGACCATGCCGCTGGTCGCCAGAATGATCCTTGCCATCACGTCCACATGTCGGTGGGTGATGTAGTCCTCCAGGTGCATCGTCTTGCGCACCACAATCATCAGCAACAACACCATCGCCATGCCAGAGAATATGGCGCCCGCCACGAAGTAAGGAGGGAAGATGGTGGAGTGCCAACCGGGGACCACGGAGGTGGCGAAGTCCATGCTGACGATGGTGTGGACGGAAACCACCAGCGGGGTGGCTAAGCCCGCCAGCAGTATATAGACGGTTTCATATCGCTGCCAGGTGCGGTAGGAGCCGTTCCACCCGAGGCTGAAAAACGAGAACAGGCTGCGGCGTAGGCCGGGCTCGGAGCGGTCGCGTAGAGTGGCGAGGTCTGGTACCAGTCCCAGGTACCAGAACAGCAGCGAAATGATGAAGTACGTCGAGATCGCAAAGGCGTCCCAGGCGAGCGGCGACCGGAAATTGATCCACAATGGGCCGCGAAAATTGGGGTAAGGAAATACCCAATAAGCCAGCCACGGGCGCCCCATGTGAATGAGCGGGAACAATCCGGCGCACATCACCGCAATCAGCGTCATGGCCTCGGCGGAGCGATTGACGGAGGTGCGCCAGCGCTGCCGCAGAAGAAACAGAATTGCGGAGATCAAGGTGCCCGCGTGGCCAATGCCGATCCAGAAAACGAAGTTGGTAATGTCAAAGGCCCAGCCGACGGTCGTGTTCAAGCCCCAGGTTCCAATGCCGGTAAGGATTTGGTAACCAATGGCCGCCAGGCCCACCATGAGGACGCTGAGCGAGATCAGAAAGCCAATCCACCACCATGCCGACGCTTTCCGCTCGAGAGGCTCGCAGACGTCTTGGGTGACTTGCGAGAGGCGCTTGCTGCCTTGGATTAATGGGGTCTGCCATCCGATCTCTGTGCTAGCCACGGTTGTTTTCCTCAGTCCCGGCCGGGCGATTCCGCACCAGTCGAAGGTAGCCGACGGACGGCCGAACGTTGATTTCTTCGAGCACGCGGTAATAGCGCCCGCTGTTCGCCAATTGCGAGACGCGACTGTTCGGATCGTTGCGATCGCCAAAAACGATCGCTTGCGTCGGGCAGGATTGCTGGCACGCGGTCTGAACGTCTCCGTCGTTCACCGATTCGCCTCGCCGCAAGGCTTCGGCTTTGCCGTCCTGAATTCGCTGCACGCAGAAAGTACACTTCTCCATGATTCCGCGCGAGCGGACGGTGACATCCGGATTCAGCACCAGATTGGCGAACGGATCCTGCCGCGGATAGTCGAACCAATTGAAGCGCCGCACCTTGTAGGGGCAGTTGTTGGCGCAATAGCGCGTGCCGATGCAACGGTTGTAGATCTGCTGGTTGAGGCCTTCCTCGCTGTGCACGGTCGCGAGCACAGGACAAACCGTCTCGCAGGGCGCGTGCTGGCACTGCTGGCAGAGCATCGGCTGATGGGCTACTTCCACAGCGCTGGCCTTTTCGGAGTAGTAGCGGTCGATGCGCATCCAGTGCATGGCGCGCTTGCGGCGAACTTCATCCTTGCCGACGACCGGAATATTGTTTTCCGCTTGGCAACCGATCACGCAAGCGGAACAGCCGGTGCAAGCGCCCAAATCAATGACCATGGCCCAGTGGTGGACCGGCGAGGGGTGATCCTGCGGCCAAAGATCTTCGCGGGCGGGAGACACCCCGTCGGATCCTGCCTTGGGATTCTGCTGCAGCGCTGCCCAGGTCGTTTCCTGAACGATGGGGCGCGGTTCCCAACCAGGAAATGCCCCCTGCGTCGGGACGGACAATGAATTGTAGCTTTGCGTACTCGCAAGCGCGTGCTGCCGCCCCGTCTTGGTTGCCGTGATACTCCGGCCGGCGTATCGCAATGCGCCATCACGGAGTTCCAGGAAGGGAGCGGCATTCTTGCCGACGCGACCGTTTTCCCCGAGGGTAGGTTGGCCCTCCATCCAGCGGGGTCCGATATTGGCAAACCGCTCCGTTTCGCTGCGGCCGTAGCCCAGCGCCACCGCGACCACTTGGTCATGCTGCCCCGGCTGAACAAATGCCGGCAACTCCATCTCTTGGGCCGACCCAGCCCCGCTAGTTGCTTTCAGAAGGACGACATCGCCGTCCGCTACACCCAGGCGGGCCGCTGTCGCAGGTGAGAGGCAGGCGTAGTTGTCCCAGGTAACTTTGCTGATTGGATCCGGCAGCTCCTGGAGCCAAGGGTTGCCTGCATGCGCGCCTGCAAGCATCCCGACTTTCGGGTAAAGAACCAATTCGAGCGACCCGGAATTGCCGGCGGCAGGGCCTTCTGCCGGATGGACAGCGGCGAGATCGAACTCCTTCGGTTGCGGGCTTTGCGGCTCGATTACGGCGTAGCCGTCGTGAACACTCTGATCCCAGAAGATGTCGAACGAGGATGGTGCTTTCTGCCGGGGGAAGAAATTGCTCCTCCAGTTTTCGCGAATCAGGTCGTAGGCGCTCGCCGCTTCTCCGGACCAACTCGCGAGCGACTCCATCATGGGCCGCCGGTCCCCGAGCGGCGCGATGGCGGGTTGCGTGATGCTGACAATGCCGCTCGCGGGTTCGGAGTCGCTCCAGGACTCCAGATAATGCGGCGTAGGGCAGACATACTGCGCCAAGCGGGCCGTCTCATCCAGGTGATCCTGGAAACTGACTTTCACGGGAACCCGCTGCAGCCATCCAGCCAACTGTTCCCCTTCGGGAAGTTCCGAAACCGGGTCCACACCGTCGATCAACAAGGCGCCCACTTTGCCGTCGCGGAGATCTTGCAGCAGAACCTGCAAGGCCTGGTCGCTTCCCTGTCGCTGCAGTGACGGATTCGCAAGGTCGAGCGTGTTGGCGTAATTGCCGAGCAGATGGTTGATGTAGTTGCAGAGGACTTGAGCGGTTACATCTTGCTCGCCGCAGATGACCAAGCTGCGTCCCCGGCTTTCCCACAAACGGTTCGCGATCTCATCGAGCTCGCGGGATGCGATGGGACTCTCCGCTGCGGCTTGCCAGCTAGTTACTGTTCCGGCTGCCTTGGCGATTCGCACCGCCAGTTGGGTGAGAACCGGACCCATCTGGCTCGGTGGCAGAGTGTATCGCTGGTCCGCTTTGCTGCCCGTGACCGAGAGCCGGGATTCCACCTGCACGTGGTAGGAGAGATGGGGAGCTTCCGTTTCCAGGTTGCGATGAGCGGCGTATCCCGTGGAGAACTCGACTGGGGAGATCCACGTTCCGAGAAAATCGGCATCCAGCGCGACAATCACCTCGGCTTGTTCAAACCGGTAGCGCGGCAGCGCGCGAACGCCGTGGGTTCGTTCGTGAGCGTCGAGAATCGCGGAAGAGGATAGCGGGTCATAAATGACCTGCCGGGCATTCTGGAAGCGGCGCAGGAAACGGTCTATGACGCTGCGCCGGGTCGGGCTGGTAACGGTGCTACTCAGAATGCAGACGGAGCGGTCGGATTTCTGGAGCTCTTTCCATTGTGCGATGAGCGCGGTATCCACATCTGCCCACGTGGCTTTCTTGCCGTCGATCAAGGGCTGGCGGAGCCGCAGACTGTCATATAGGCCCAGGACGGAGGCTTGTCCAACGGCGCAAAGGCCACCGTGCGAAAGGGGATGCTGCGGATTTCCTTCCAATTTGATGGGACGGCCGTCGCGGTTCTTGACTAAAATTCCACAGCCGGCCGCACAACCAGCGCACGTGGAGGCGTAGTAAACGGCCCGGCCGGGTGTGAGGAACTCCGGCTGGACCAAGAGCGGAATCGCCTTTTCAATCGGAGCGCGATTGCAGCCCGTGAGTGCGGCTCCCGCAAGGGTGAACCCCGCGGCTCTCAGAAATCCTCTGCGACTCCAACCGCCCGTCCCTTCCTGCGACGGCTCCGGAAATTCCTGTTGCATTTCTCGCAGGAACACTTCATCGCCATCGCGCTCCTGCAAGCTCTTCCAATATTGTTTATCCGTGGCCATGAACTGCCCTCTCACTAAACGGTTGCGGCGGTCGCTTTGCGCCAGCGGCTAATAATGACAAGCCGAACAATCGATGCTGGCCTTGACCGGTTTCCCAGCGACTCCATTCTGTGTGGCGGTGCGATGGCAGTTCACGCACCAACCCATGCTGAGGTCTTGCAGTTGACTCACGCGCTCCATCGTCTCCACCGGGCCGTGGCAGGTCTGGCAATCGACGCCGGAATTGACGTGCGGCCGGTGGTCGAAGCGCACGAAATCGGGAACGGTGTCGATCTTGTTCCAGACGATTGGCGTTTGCGGCCGATTTGCATCGGGAGGCTGATTGGGAACAAATCCCACCGCATCGTAGAGTTTTTGAATTTCCGGCGAAATGATCTGCCGTGCTTCGCGCTTCTCTTTCTGCGCGGCGTCTGCTTCGGCTCGGACGCTCCCGAAGGGCGCGGCAACAAATTTGTGGCAGTTCATGCAGACATTCGCGGCGGGAATCCCGGCGTTGCGGCTGCGCTCCGCGCCGAAGTGGCAATACAGGCAGGAGATCTGCAAGTCGCCCGCGTGCAGTCGGTGCGAGAACCGGATCGGCTGCACCGGTTCGTAACCCTGCTGGTTGCCGGGCAGGTGGACCGCGGTGGGGGCGGTCTGCAAGAAGTACAGCAGGCAGAATCCCAGGCCCAACGCGAGAAGGATGGTGGTCAGTCGGCTGCTCACGTAAATCTTCCCTTTACGTACTTGCTTAGCGGACCCCCGCAGGAGCCCGCATCGAAGGCTCCGATGGTGCGGTAGAGGAAATCTCCTGCGAGACAGCCTTCTCCTCACGCGAATATTTGAGAATCCAGGCCATCGAAAGCGAGAACAGCGACAGGAACACGAACGTGATAAATCCGATGGCATACCCCGGGTCGCCGAGGTTGTGCACGGCCAAGGCCATCACGGGCGGAATGGCGAACCCGCCGAAGGCGCCACAGCCGCCCACCCAGCCCGAGGCTCCGCCGATCGCTTTCGGCACGGCCTGCGGCACGATCTTGAACACGGCGGCATTGCACAATCCCATTCCGAGGGCCATCAGAACCTCACCCGGTACAGAGAGCTCAAATTGCCGCGATCCGGTCATCACGAGCGCCCCAACGAGGGTAATTAACAGCGCCAAAATGGCGGTGTTTTCACCGCCTTCCTGCAGCTTGTCGGAGAGCACTCCTCCGACCACCCGGACGAGCGAGGCGAGAATCGAGAACACCGCGGTCAGCAGGCCGGCCTTCACCAGGCTCACACCGAAGAAGTTGGTCCAGTAGGTCGGGAGCCACGCCGTCAGCGCGATGAATCCGCCGAATGTGGTGAAGTAAATCCAGACCAGCGCCCACGTTCGCCAAACGCGCGCGGAGATTTGGAGACTCTGTCGCAACGTGCCCGCAGGCATCAGGTCCTGACCCAGTTGCCGGGCTTGGACCTTGGCTTCCTCCGCTGCAAGGCCCTGCTTGCGAAGCTGGAAATACGGGCTGTTTCTTCCGGAGACGGCGTAGAGAACCGTTCCCACGGCGAGGATGGTGAGCCATAGGATGTACGATCCAGCCAGTCCGAACCCCGCCAACGCGAACGGCAGGAACAGCGAGAAGATGCCCGGCGCGAGATTCCCAACTCCCGCGAAGATGGCGAGCGCGCGGCCTTGCTTGCCTTGCGGGAACCAATAGGACACTTGGCTGATCCCAACGGAAAATGTGGCGATGCCGCAGCCGCATAACACTCCCAGGCCCAGCAGCAGCGGGTAGGCGGATGCTGTGAGGTGGGCGGGATAAAGAAACCAGGCCACCAGTGTCAACCCGGCCATGCCGACCAGCGAAAGGCTCAGCAGCCAGAGGAAGGGTTTGCGGCCGCCGCTGGTATCTACCCAAGCCGAAAACGGGATGCGCAGCAGCGAGCCGGAAAGCGACGGCACCGCCACCAGGAAACCCACCGCCAAGGGGCCCAATCCCATGACTTGTTGGAATCGGCTGGCGGACGGCCCGAACAGCGCCACCGCCGCGAACCCGACGAAAAAACCCAGCGTGGCGCTCCACAATGCTTTTTGGGGCGATCCTTGAATCTGATTCACCGTGTACCTCCTTCCGCGGCTCTCTCCGGACTCCGCACCCGATGCTTCGCTGGCAAGGATTCGGACCACCCACTCAGGCCGATGAACCCGGGGCTCGATACCACCGCACCACCTGCGTTCTGCGCCACAAATAAGGGTTGGGCACCACCAGGATGTGAACCAGCCGCGTGAACGGGAAAAATCCGATCAGCAAGAACGCGCTGATAATGTGCAACTTGACCATCAGCGGCAGAGCAGCAACGTAGCCGGTTTGCGGGTTGAAAAACAGAATGGAGCGGAGATACGGAGTGATGGCGCCGGCAAACCACGCCGACCCCCAGGGGTGAAATATGGCCACATAGATTCCGCTGATCACCTGGAACAAGAGCTGGCCGTAGACGATCCAGTCGACCGTCGTCGTGACGCGGCGAACCTTAAGCACTTCCGCGCGACGCAGCACTGCGCTGATCAATCCCACCAGCGTCAGCAGCGCAAAAACCAGCGCGGAAACTTCCAGGATATACAGGCGCATCGGAATGCGATTCCACAACAAGAGTTCCCGCGGAAAGAGAAACGCAATGACATGTCCGGACAGAACCGCCAGGATCCCGTAGTGGAACGGCACCGACCCCCAGAAATGCTGGCGGTTTTCCAGAAACTGGGATGAAAGGCTGGAATATGTAAATCCCGTCTGCCGGTAGCGCTGGATGGTGGCATAGAAGAAGATGAAGAACACCAGATAGGGAAGCACCACGAAGAGCAATGGATCCAGCCCCCCCCAACTAGTCATGGGCAACTTCCTCCTTCCGGCGAATCTGCGTGAGCGCGGACCCCGGCGCCGGCAGCGGGGCTGCCTGCGCCGCCTGCCGCTCGATGAGCGTGCGGACTGCGGCGAGCACGTCTTCGTAGGGGTTGTCCTTTCCCGCCAGGCCTTCTTGCATCTTTTTCACTGCCGGCAGGATGTGCGATGCGCACAGCGCGGCGGATTCCTCCGGGCCGATGCGAGCCAAGAGCGGCAGCACGTTGGACAGATGGTCGGGAAGCTCCAGGGACTCACTGAGACCGTGATTGCGAATCTGCTGCCGCATGTTCACCAGGAAGCTGCCGCGGTTGTAGTCTTCGCCATACAGTTGCCAGCCCACCTCCAGGCAGCAGACCGGGTTCAGATCAAAGGTCCTGGTGAACAACTCTTCCAGCTCTTCGAGAGAGGAGGCTGCGACGTGAGCAGAGAATCGATGCAGCGGCTGCGAATGGCCGCCCGAAATCCGCTGCAGCAGCTGCTGGCAAGTGCGCACGGCCAGGGGATACTCCTCCCCCGGATAGTTGAGCAACCGTGCGAGCAGATCGTAGATATGAGTCTGGTCCGTCATCAGAATCCTCTCCTCGGCCCCGTCAGGAATCCGAAGCCCACCGACTGCTGATGCGACTGGGGATCTTCCATCATCTGAATCGCCTCTTCGCGGTGCGATGGCGGAATGACGAATCGATCCTCGAAGGTGCAAAGAGAGGTGAGCTGATAGATGGCCTCGGCCTCTTCGGGTTTGCAGTCCGCCTCAAACAGCATGCGCTCCGCCGTCGCTCGGTCCACATCACCCACGGTGATGGCGCGCCGATACCACCGCACTGCCTTCTGCTTCCGCAAGGCATAACGGACCTTGCCTTCGTGCCCAGCGCCAAACAAATTGGCGAGGAACTTCATCGGAACGCGAGCTTCATCAATGTCGTGGAACAGCTCTGTGGAGGTGTGGTGCACAACATTGCCTTCCTTGCCAGCCATGACGGGCGCCATGGGGGGAACATAAAACAGCATCGGCAGAGTCCGGAACTCGATGTGCGGCGGCAGCGCGATCTTCCACACTTTGACGAATTTGTATACCGGTGAGTTCTGCGCCGCGGTAATGACCGATTCGTGAATGCCGTTGCTCAGCGCGGCGGAAATGACGTTCGGGTCGCAGGGATCCAGGATCAACGAGCGCTGCGCCTCCACCAGTTGTTCGGCCGGAGCCTTACCCACTTCTTCAATGCGGTCGGCGTCGTAGAGCAGCACACCCAGGTAGCGGATGCGCCCGACGCAGGAGTGAAAGCAGGCCGGAGCCTGGCCCGTCTCGATGCGCGGGAAGCAGAGAATGCACTTCTCCGATTTGCCGGTGGACCAGTTGTAAAACACTTTCTTGTACGGGCAGGCCGCGATGCAGCTGCGCCACGCCCGGCAGCGGTTCTGATCGATCAGTACGATCCCATCCTCGCCGCGCTTGTAGAGAGCTCCGGAGGGGCATGCCGCCACGCAGGCTGGATTCAGGCAGTGATTGCAGATGCGCGGAAAGTAGAAGAACACCAGTCGTTCGACCGCCGAAAGCTGCTGCCGCTGTTCTTCGGTCAGGCCTTCCAGATTGGGATCATTCTGGGCGTAGATGGGCGAGCCGCCCAGATCATCGTCCCAGTTCGGCCCGGCTTCCACATTGATGTAATCGCCGGTAATCATGGAGATGGGGCGCGCGGTAGGCTGATCGCCGCCCTCCGGTGCATCAAACAGATTCTTGTAGTCGTAGGTCCAGGGCTCGTAGTAGTCGTCCAGGGTTGGTTGGCTGGGGTTGTGGAAGATGTTGAACACCACCCGGCCCTTGCCCGTGGAGAGCAGCTTCAAGGCGCCGTTGCGCACCTCCCAGCCGCCGCGATACTTGTTCTGGTCTTCCCACGCGGTGGGGTAGCCGGTGCCCGGCTTGGTCTCGACGTTGTTCCACCACATGTACTCGGTGCCCTGGCGGTCGGTCCAGATGTTCTTGCAGGCGATGCTGCAGGTGTGGCACCCGATGCACTTGTCGAGGTGAAACACCATCGAAATTTGCGATCGAACGTTCACGTTACGGTCTCCTCCCCCTACCACTTCAATTCCGGCAACTTGCGTACCAGCACATGGGTGTCGCGATTGACTCCGGTGGGACCCCAGTAGTTGAAATGATAGGTAAATTGTCCATAACCGCCCGCCATCAGGTTGGGCTTCAGCCGCACGCGGGTGAGGCTGTTGTGTCCGCCGGCGCGGCGGTCGCCCCGCAGCGGAGAGCGCGGCACGGAATAGGTGCGCTCCGGCGAGTGATACTGGATGCAGATGCCGCGCGGGATGCGGGCGCTGACCGCGGCTCGCGTGACCACGACGCCGTTGTCGTTGTGCACTTCCACCCAGTCGTTGTCGTTGATGTCGATATCGGCGGCGTCCTTGTCGTTAATCCAGAACGGTTCCACGCCGCGCGAAAGGGTCGTCATGCGATGGTTGTCGCCGTAGGTCGAGTGGATGTGCCACTTCCCATGCGGCGTCAGATAGTTGAGCATCTTGGTCGGACCGACCTCTTTGCTGAAGCGGAGGTCGGCGTACTCGGCGGGCAGCGGTTTCGGCTTGTAGGTGGGCAGATGCTCGCCGAATTCGATGTAGACGGTGTGGTCCAGATAAAAGTGCTGCCGGCCGGTGAGCGTGCGCCACGGGACCAGGCACTCGACGTTGTAAGTAAAGGGTGAATAGGGGCGGCCGTCTTCGATCAGTCCCGACCACATCGGGCTGTTCACGAAGCGGTGGGGACGGCTCTGCAGCTCCTCATACGTAACCCGGACGCTGCGGGACTTTTCCGCCAGTTTCGTTAACGGCAGCCCCACCTTCTTTTCCATGTTGGCGTAGGAACGATAAGCCAGCTCCCCATTGGTCACCGTGGCGAAGCGCAGGATGGTGTTGCAGGTATGCTCGTCTTCGTAGAGCGACGGGTACCTCTTGCCATCCCAGGAAACGGTGGGGGAGCTAATCAGCGCCTCGTCATAATAATCCTGGACGTCGTACTTGGTTCCGTGCGCGCTGAGCCCGTTGGATCGCACCAGCGGGCCGAATGAAATGTACTGGTTATAGAGGTTCTTGTAGTCGCGCGTGACCACGGCCAGGCCCGGCATCGTTTTTCCCGGGATCGCTTCCACTTCGCCCGTCAGCCAGTCTTTCACCTCCGGTTGTGCAATCTCGGCCGCCGAATCATGGGCCAGGGGGGTGGCTACCAGATCCTTGATGGGCTCGGGAAAATGCTTGGCGGCAAACTCGGAAAACTTCTTGGCCATCTCCCGGAAGATCTGCCAGTCGCTCTTCGACTCCCAGCAGGGCGGCACCGCTTCCGACAGAGGATGGATAAAGCTGTGCATGTCGGTGGTGTTCAGGTCTTTCTTCTCGTACCAGGTCGCGGCCGGCAGCACGATGTCCGAATACAGAGCCGACGTATCCATGCGGAAGTTCAGATCCACCACCAGATCCATCTTTCCCTGCGGCGCCGGCTCGCGCCACTCGACCTCCTTCGCCGAGCCCTTGGCGATCTCCTCGGCAAT
>JBGPJR010000029.1:0-11618 GCA_041485545.1 Terriglobia bacterium | reverse complement strand
CCGCAGCTTTCATGCGCTGCTCGGCTTCCGCATCGGCACAGCGAAACAGAACCTCGTCCAGCGCCCCCAGGGCCTGAATCTGCTTCCAAGTCGGCTGCGTCTTGGCGTGCACGTCTCCAACCGCTAAGACATGGCTCCACACTTCGATCCCAAACTGCGCCAGCAGCAGCTTGGCCAACGCTCCGGCCGAAACGCGCGCCGCGCTCTCCCGCGCACTGGCCCGCTCCAGCACGTAACGCGCCTCATGCAGGTTGTATTTCAGGCATCCCGCCAGGTCCGCGTGCCCCGGCCGCGGCGGATTCAGGTCTCTGTATTTCTCCGGCGTGTTCTTTTGCTCTTCGACCGGCAGGGCTTCCTTCCAATTCTCCCAGTCTTTGTTGACGATGAGCATCGCCACGGGCGCCCCCGTGGTGTGGCTGCGCCGGACGCCGGAGAGAATCTCGGCCTGGTCTGACTCAATCTTCATGCGCCCGCCTCGCCCGTATCCCGCTTGCCGCCGGCGCAATTCGCGGTTGATGAACGCGAGATCAACCGGGATGCCCGCGGGCAGTCCAGAGACCCAGGCTACCAAGCCCTGCCCATGCGACTCGCCTGCCGTGAAGAATCGAAACACCGCTCTGACGCTCCCAATTCAGACTCGAACGTTTCAGGATACTACATCAGTGCACCGGCAACGAGGCGGGCACCGGCTCGCCAAGAGCCGCCGGGGGCGGTCCGAGCGCCCACAGCCGTACGTTCTGCCCCGGAAACAACACCAGCGGTTGCGCCCCCGGCTGAAACTGTTCGAGGCGCAGGTCGCCGCGCGCAACCACCCAGGAAGCGTGTTGAGATGCGTCCCCTGGAGTCCATTCGGGGGGCAAGTGATCCAGGTAGAAACCCAAACCATAGCTCTGCTCTCGCTCCAGATGGAAGACCGCCAGTTGTTCCGGCAGAGTCCCGGAAGATGCCACCTCACGCGCCACGCTTCGCACCGAGGCCACGCGATTGATCGCGGGGGAGAGAAAGTAGCAGATCACCAAGACCGACCAGGCCACGCCGGCCGCAATGACTACAACGGCTCCCGTCAGATCTTGCTGTCGCGCCAGCAGCAGAGCGGCAGCCACCAGACACGCGAGCGTGATCCAGACCGTGTACGGAACCGGGCCGTGTGCCAGGGATCGCCACACACTGGAAGGCGACGCCTCCCGCAGCGCCTGGCCAAGACCCGCGGCGAGAGCTTCCGGCAGCAGGAGACAGATCCAGGGCAACGCCAGCAGGGAAAGTGCGGAGGCACCCATCAAGTAGTGCGGCAGGCGCGGCCCATGCAGGGCCTCACGCGTAGTCTGTTTCACCGCTCGCTTGTCCGCATCTCCAAAACAGGAGGCCACCCACAGCGTCAGGGGCGGAAGTACCGGGAGCACGTAGCCCGGCAGCTTGTTCTCGGCCAGGGAGAAAAATGCCACCGGCAGCAGCACCCAGTAGAATAGGAACACGCGCTGCGGCTTCTCCGTACTCCGCCGCCAGCCCTGCCTCACCATTTCCACAACGGGAAGCGCCAGCATCGGCGTCCAGGGAAAGAGGCCTGCCAGTAAGACGGGGATATAGAACCACGCGGCTTGTGGATGCCCGATGGCCTCTCCGGAAACCAGCCGCTCCCAGTTGTGCCGGACAAAGAACTCCTGGATGAATGCGGACCCGTTTCTCTGGTAGCAAAGCCAGTACCAGGGAACAGCCACGACCACGAAAACCGCCACGGCCGGCGTCAACAGAAGACGGCGCAACAGGTGCCATTGGCGCAGGTGCAAGACATAACCGGCGACGATCAACCCCGCCAGGACTACCGCCAGCGGCCCTTTTGCCAGGGCCGCCAGCCCCAGCCAAGCATAGAATCCATACAGGCCGGCCGCTCGTTCTTCCCACACCCAGACGGCCAGAGACACTAGCGCTGCGCCAAGAGTAGCCGTCAGCAGCATATCCATGGCCGCGGCGCGCGCAAATCCGATCCAGCCCACCGCGCTCGCCAGCATCAGGCAGCTCAGTTGCGCGGCCTGGGTCCCGTAGAATCGCCTTGTGAACCAGAACCAAAGGCCCAGGAACAGCGCCGCCGCAAGGGCGGAGGGCAAACGCGCCGTTCTCTCATCGATGCCCTGCGTGAACAGCAGCGCGGCCGTCCAGTAATAGAGCGGTGGCTTTTCAAACCAGGGCTGCCCGAACAGGTGCGGCGTGACGTAGTCGCCAGTGCGGTACATCGCGCGACCCACATCGGCGTAGCGCGGCTCATCGGGACCGATGAAACCAACGGCGCCCAATGCCGCAAAGAACAGCGCATACAGCAGGAGGCTGTACAAGATCGGTCGAAACAGTGATTTCATGCGAGCCCAAGTGATGGCGAGCGAGCAACTGCTTCTGGACACTCCGGACGACGGCGCGACGACGAGCGCAACGCGAGCGATCTAACCGGCCACTCGCGCCTGCTCTGCCTGCGGCCTTTGCGCGACGGCCTCCACGAGCTTGCGCTGAATGCCGCCAAAGCCGCCATTGGACATGATCAGAACCACATCGCCAGGCTCCAGCCGCGGCGCCAGCGATGCGACGATCTGCTCCGCGCTCCCGCTGTATTCGGCTGGAATGTCCCGTTGACGCAACCCTTCGATAACGGTCTCCGGATGCAGGCGCTCGTCGGGCCGTAGCTTTTCCTGGCGGTAGACTTCCGCCAGAATAACCCGGTCCGCCAGTGCCAGCGCATCCACCAGGGCCCCTTCAAAGACGTTGCGCCGCAGCGTGTTGGAGCGCGGCTCCAGCAGCGCCCACAGACGCCGCGCCGGAAACCGCGTGCGCACCGAGCGCACGGTCTCCCGAATGGCCGTGGGGTGATGCGCGAAGTCGTCCAGCACCGTGACGCCGTTTGCCTCTCCCACGATTTCCAAACGTCTGCGCACGCCTTGGAACTCGGCCAAGGCGCTCTGGATGTCCTGCCACGCGAGGCCGTAATGAAACGCCAGGGCAGCCGCGGCTAACGCGTTCAACACGTTATGCCCGCCGAACAAACTCATCTCGATGGAGCCGACGGTCCGGCCACGCCGCACCACGGTGAATCGTGTTCTGCCGTCGCGACACTCGACGTTTGTGGCCTGCCAATCCCCTTCGTGGAATCCATAGGTCTCCACGGTGCAGAAGGCTCGCCCGATGCAGCAGCGCACGGTCTCACTCCCGGCCGCGGCGATCACTACGCCCCGGCGGGGAACCAGATTGATCAGCCGGTGAAAGGCCGTTTCCACCGCTTCCAGGTCGCGAAAGATATCGGCGTGATCGAACTCAATCGAAGTCAGCACCACGGCGTCTGGGCGGTAGTGCAGAAACTTGGGTCCCTTGTCGAAGAAAGCGGTGTCGTACTCATCGCCCTCCAAAATGAAATACGGCGGTCGGCCCAGCGCGAAGCTGCGCGGAAAATTGTGCGGGACGCCACCAATCAGAAAACCAGGATCGCGGCCGGCATGATGAAAAATCCAACTCACCAGCGAGGTCACCGTGGTCTTGCCGTGCGTGCCGGCGACCACGATGGTTTCTCTTCCCGTCAAAAACAACTCCCGGAGCACCTCCGGCATGGACGCGTACGGGAGCTTGCGGTCCAGCACCGCCTCAATCTCTTCATTCCCGCGCGAGAGCGCGTTCCCGATCACCACCAGATCGGGCGGCGGCTCCAGGTGGGAGGCGTGATAGCCTTCCAGAACGGAGATGCCCAGTTCGGCGAGTTGCGTGGAAATGGGAGGATAGATCTCTGCGTCGGAGCCCGTGACGCGATATCCGGCCTGCTGTAGCAGGCCCGCCAGCGCGCCCATGGCCGTGCCAGCAATGCCCACGAAGTGAACTCGCGCTCCCGCTGGAGGAGAGATCATGACTTCTTTCTCCGCGGTTTCCTGTTCAGCGGCCGCACGGCCGGTTCCAGCAGCGTGAGCCGGACCGTTGGTCCCGCCTCCAGGCGCGCACGCACGCCCAGCGGCAGCGTCAGGCACTTCCCGGTGTTGTGACCGAAGCGCAGCCCGAAAACAATCGGGATGTCGCTATCGGCGAAGCTTTGCAAAATGATCTCGCGCAGAGAATCGGCAGCGGTGGCATTCAGGCCGCAACCGGGCATCTCGCCAAACGCCACGGCCCGGAGGTCGCGGAACTTGCCGGCGCGGCGCAGATGGAACAGCATGCGGTCAATGCGAAACGGTTTTTCATCCACGTCTTCCAGCAGCAGGATGCTGCCGCGCGTGTCGATCTCCTGCGGCGTTCCCAGGGTCGCGGTCAGCATCGGGAGGCAGCCGCCCAGCAGTCGGCCCTCCGCAGCGCCAGTGCGCAGCGCGGTTGCATCGGTCTCCAACGTGGCGCCCCGCGCGCCGTTCGTGAGCACCTGTTCCATCCCACTTCGATCATAGCCGGTTTCGCCGGCTGAGAGTTCCCGGGAAACCATCGGTCCCTGAAAGGTGACCCACCCCAGCGTCTGGTTCAGAAAGACCAACAGACTGGTGATATCGCTGTATCCCACGACGATCTTTGGCGTCAGCCGTTGCAGCCGGGTCCAGAGCGGGCGGGCCGCCAGATGCTCCACAACATAGTTGGAACCGTAGCCCCCGCGGGCGCAGAAAACCGCGCGGACGGCGGGATCCTCTAGATAGTGCAGCAGTTCCTCGGCACGGGCGGCATGCTCACCGGCAAAAAAGCCGTGGCGGGCCAGTGCCTTGCTCCACAGGACGCGGTAGCCAATGGCCTCCAGCTCGCGAACGCCCTCGTGAAACCGCCTTGCCTCCACCGGGCTAGCCGGTGAAACCACGCCGATGGCGTCGCCGCGGCGCAAGGCTTGTGGCTTGCGAATTGGTTTTCTCACCGGCATCGGGACCCGCAGCCTCTCAGACAGACCGGCCCAGCGGCAGCCACACCTCTTGCGGCCTGCCAAAAGCTCTGACGCAGATGGCCCCTGCCCTGCGGAACCGCCGTCTTGACCCTCCAAACAAGCGTGGGAAAGAACAAAAGATTCTTCTCCGCGTCAGCTTACCTCAGGGCGGAACGCAATGCAAATTGGGGCGTCTGGCGGCAGAGCGCGGAACTTGCTGGATCTCGGGAGGTTCAAAATCGCCCCTCCCGCGCAGGCCGCCGCAGGACTTTGTTATACTGCCGAGAGAAAGGGGTTCGGCTGTTTCCGTTTATGGCTTCTCGCAGCTCGCGCATCGTCCTAGCAATCGTCGTCGTGGTGGGGGTGCTTGCGGGAGCCGCTTTCTACCGCTCCTACCAGCGCTCCATCCGCGTGGTGCGAGTGGTGAAAGTCAAGCGGCAGGAGCTGCACACAGGAGTCGTCACGAACGGCAAGGCCGAGCCTATCTCATTTCGCGAAGTGCACGCCGAGCTGGAGAGCGCAGTCACGGAGCTAGACGTCCAGCAGGGCGATGTTGTGCGGCAGGGTCAGAAAATCCTCGCGCTAGGGCCTGGGCAGGTGACCAGCGAACTGGAGCAGGCGCGCGCGGAACTCGCCGAGGCCGAAAGCACGCTGCGGCTGCTGCAACAGGGCGGCACGGCGGCCCAGGTGGACGAACTGCGCGCGCAGCTCGACGCCGCCCGCCGCGAGCGCGATCAAGCGGCCGAGCAGGTGCAACAGAACGACCGGCTGGCGCAGCACGGTGCCATCGCCCGCGTGGAGTTGCAGCAGAGCCGCCTCCGGCTAACCAAGGCGGAAGCGGACCTTGCGTTGCTCCAGGAGAAATGGGACAAGCGGTCGGATCCTAATGAGGTTGCGCGTGCGCAAGCGCGGGAGGCCGCCACGCGTTCCGCGCTGGCCTTGGCGGAATCACGCCGCCAGGCTTCGACCATCGTTTCTCCCCTGGGCGGGACGGTTTACTTTGTCGCCGTCCGCGTAGGAGATCATGTAAATCGCGGCGATCTGCTGGCGCGCGTTGGGGAGCTGGACCGCATTCGTGTGCGCGTCTTCGTGGACGAGCCCGACCTGGGGCGCATCCGGCAGAGCCAACCGGTACGGATCACCTGGGATGGCCTGCCGGGCCGCGAGTGGGTGGGAGACGTGGAGCGGCTGCCCGCTGCGGTGACGGAACTGGGCACCCGCACGGTCGGCGAGGTCGTGTGCACGGTAGACAACCCCGACCACGAGTTGCTGCCGAATACCAATCTCAACGTGGAAATCATTACGGAGCGCAAGAGCGGGGTCCTCACCGTTCCGAGAGAAGCCCTCCTCGGCAGCGAAGCGGATCGCTACGCCTTTCTGGTGCGTAACGACGCGCTCGTGCGCCAAGCAGTCAAGACCGGCATTCTGAGTCCGACCCAGGCCGAGGTGGCGCAGGGACTGAGCGAAGGCGACGAAGTCGCCATCTCCGGTGACGAAGTTTTGCAAGAAGGCATGCGCGTCCGCGCCGAAACAGATTAGGGATTCGCAGGAGAGATGCCGTGTTCGAGCAGGAGTCACAGGCGACTGGCCGGGCTGTGAGGAATGCCCCCGTGCCGGAAGGCGCCGCCTCGCCGATCGGCGACCGGCTGCGAGCGGTGCGCGACGCGTTCGCGTTTGCCTACGATGCCCTGCGCGTCAACAAGATCCGCACGGGCCTCACGGCGCTCGGCATGATTATCGGAACGGCGTCCGTGATCCTGGTGGCAACCATCGCGCTGACCAGCCGCGACTATGTGCTGGGCCAGATCGAAGGCGTCGGCGCCAACATGATTTATGCCTATCACGAAGGCGGTCCCTCCGTCGCGGGCACCTCCTCCATTTCCGACGCCATCACGCTCGACGACTTGCACGCCATCCGCGAAAACGTCCCGCACTTAAAAGCCATCTCGGCGATCATCTTGGGACAAACCCCGCTGATGGTCGATAGCCGGCAGCGCGAAATCCGGCTGATCGGCGCCAATCCCGACTTCCGCATCATTCGCAATCTGAAGGTGCTGCAAGGCCGCTTCTTTGATGAAGAGGACGACCGCCTGCGCAACAAAGTGGGCCTGGTCACCGAGCCGCTCGCCCAAATGCTGTTTCCCCGGGGCTGGCGCGAAGGGCAGAAGGTGAAGCTCAGCGGGCTGGAGTTCACCATCATCGGCGTCTTCAAGGAAGGGGCGGAAACTTTTGGGCAGTCCGAGATCACGCGGGAGACCGTGATGCTGCCGATTTCGGTGATGGCCATCCTCACCGGGTCGGAAGCGGTGGACCAGATTTATGCTTCGGCCGATGTTCCGAGCTACGTCCCGGAGGCCACCAACGAGATCTTGCGCGTGATCCAGCGCCGCCACCGTGCCGGCGCCGTCTATCGTGCCGAAAACCTCACACAGATCCTGGCCGCCGCCGGTAACATCGCTCTGGCCTTGACGGTGGTGCTGCTGCTGATCTCGGCCATCGCGCTCATCATCAGCGGCATCGGCATCATGAACATCATGCTGGTGACGGTCACGGAGCGCACCCGCGAGATCGGCTTGCGGATGGCACTGGGAGCCAGCCGCAAAGCCATCCGGCGGCAGTTCCTGGCCGAGGCGCTGTTCATCAGCGTGGGCGGCGGACTGCTCGGCATCGTCGTGGGCGTCGGCATTCCGCTGCTGGCGCAGTCCTTGGTGGAAGGGCTGCGCATTCCGATTTCTCCCATCTCCATCTCGATCGCTTTCCTGGTCTCGTGCCTGGTCGGGGTCGTCTTCGGGATTCTCCCGGCCGAGCGAGCTTCGAAACTCAACCCAACGGAAGCATTACGCTATGAATAAAGAACTGAGCAAGGCTCCGCGAGGAGCTTTCGTGTGGACGTTTCTCGCCTGGGTACTGGCGACGGGCGCTAACAGTGGTTTTGCGCAGCAGGCCGCTGCGCCGGCGGGCGCGGTGCGAACCATGACGCTGCGCGAGGCGGTAGATCTGGCTTTGCACAACAACCGCAACATCCTGCTGGCCGAGGCCAATAGCGCCCGCGCCGCCGCCGAACACGACCAGGCGCAATCGCAGTTCCGGCCGCAGGTGTTGCTCGGCTCCGGGTTGGCCTATACCAAAGGTTTTCCCTTGAGCATCGAAGGGTCGGCACCGTCCATTTTCCAGGTCAACTCGTCGCAGGCCCTTTTCGATCGCAACTTGCGCAATCTGGAGAAACAGGCCGGGCAGATGCAGCAGGCCGCCGGCAAGAGCCTGGAGGACACCCAGGACCAAGTGGTCGCGGACACTGCGCTGACCTATCTGGATCTGGACCGCAGCCGCCGCTCACTCGATTATCTGCGCGGGCAGGTCGAGAGCCTGGAGGCCTCGGCGCAACTCACCGAGGAGCGGGTGCAGTCGGGTCTGCAGCCGCCCTTGGATACCACGCGGGCGCGGCTCGGTGCGGCCCGGGCGCGCTCGGAGCTGGCCGCCCTGGAGAACCAGGTGTCGCTGTTGGAGTTTCACCTGCGGGACTTGACCGGCATCCCAGCGTCGGAGCGGATCGAAACGCAGGCGGTGGAGGTCCCTCCGCTGCCCGACGCCACGCTGGAGGAATGGATTGCGCGCGCGCTGGCCAACCAGCCTGCTCTGCAGGCGCTGGACGACGAAGTGCGGGCCAAGGAATTTCAGGTCAAGAGCGAAGAGGGTACGCGCTGGCCCCGCGTGAATCTGGTGGGCCAGTACGGCTTGTTCAGCAAGATCAATAACTACGACCAGTATTTCCAGAAGTTCGCTCGGAACAATATAACGATCGGCGCCTCCATCGTCGTGCCGGTCTATCAGCGGGAGAGATATTCGGCTGGCCTTGCGATCGCGGAAAACGAACTGGCGGCGGCCCGCTTCCGGCGCGACCAAGCCCGGGCGGACGTGGAGCGCCAGGTGCGGGAGCTGTGGGGAGGGGCGCAGCAGCAAACCGCCGCGCGCGAGGTGGTGCGCCTGGAACTGGACCTGGCCCGCGGCTCCCTCGACGCGGTGCTGGCGCAGTACGACGAAGGACGGGTCAACCGGCTGGTCGCGGAGCAGGCGCGCCAGGAGGAAAATCGCGCCTGGGTCAGCCTACTCGATGCCGACTATCAGACAGAAAAGGCCCGGCTGGAGCTGCTGCGCTTGGCCGGCGACGTTCGCACCGCATTTCCCTGAGCGGTGCAGCGGATGCGTGGCCGCAGCGGCCGTAATTTCCCGACCAGCAGCGCAAAAATTGCTATCATAGGCCACGGCAGGGCACAGCTCCCTTCTCGTTGCCCGGCGCACAGAGCCAAAGAAGGAGGACCTTTCGATGGTGGCATGGATATTTCTCGCGATCCTGGTGATCGTGGTGGTATGGACCATTGCTCAGTACAACGGCCTGATCTCGCTGCGCAACCAGGTGACCAACGGCTGGAAGCAGATTGACGTGCAGCTCAAGCGCCGCCACGACCTGATCCCGAACCTGGTGAACACCGTCAAGGGGATCATGCAGTTCGAGCAGGAAACGCTGCAAAAGGTCGTGGAAGCCCGTTCGGCGGCCATGGGCGCGCGGGGGGTGAAGGACTCCGCAGCCAAGGAGACGGCGCTCACCGACGCGCTCTCGAAGTTCTTTGTCGTCGTGGAGCAATACCCGCAGCTGCGCTCCAGCGAAAACGTCAGCAAGCTCCAGGAAGAGCTGACCTCCACGGAAAACAAGATCAGCTTTTCTCGGCAGTTCTACAACGACATCGCCACCAAGTTCAACACGGCGCAACAGGTCTTCCCCACAAACCTGATCGCTGGAACCTTCGGCTTCCAGCCGGCTGAGCTGTTCGAGATCACGGTAGCCGCCGAGCGCGAAGTGCCAACCGTGGACCTGTCGCTCAACAAGTAGGATTGCGTTCCCCGGAAGGTCCCCAGGGGGAAAACCCGAAGCCCCGAAGCCCCGCAGCCTGCGCGCGCCTTCTGCCGGGCGTCGCGTCCAGAGTGCGCGTCTTGCAATTCACATGAACCTCTACGAACAGCAGCAAGCCAATCGCAGGAACACGAAGATCGTCGTCGTGGTGTTCCTGCTGTTTTTCGGCTTTTTGGGGCTGGGCTTCGACATTTTCTACTTTGGATACAGCCCGTGGTCAGCATCGCCGCGCCCGGCGAATTACCTCGACTACGAGGAGCGCCAGCAGGGCATCTCCTTTCCACTGGTGACGATCCTAGCGCTGCTGCTCGGCTCGGGCCAGGCCTGGTGGGGCTTGCGCGCCGGCGACAAGGCGGTGCTGAGCGCGGTCAGCGCCGAGCCGGTGGACCCCTTTACGACGGACCCGCAGCAGCGCCAACTGCTCAACGTGGTCGAGGAGATGAAGATCGCCTCCGGCCTGCCCATGCCGAAGGTCTACATCATCCCGGACTCGGACCCCAACGCCTTCGCCACCGGCAGCGATCCGTACCACGCCTCTATTGCGGTCACGCGCGGCCTGCTGGAGAAGCTGAACCGGGAGGAGTTGCAAGGTGTGATTGCGCACGAGATGAGCCACGTCCGCAACCTCGACATCCGCTTGATGACGACCATCGCCGCGCTGGTGGGTGCGGTGATGCTGCTAAGCGACTGGGCGAGCCGCTCCATGCGCTTTGGCGCCGGGCGCAGCGGCCGCAGCAGGTCGGAAAAGAACGGCGGAGGCGGCGCGGGGATCGTATTGCTCGTTCTATGGATCATCGGTATCATTCTGGCGCCCATTCTGGCGCAGATCCTGGCGATGACCGTCTCGCGGCAGCGCGAGTACCTGGCCGACGCCAGCGGAGCGGAGTTGACGCGCAATCCGCAGGGCCTGGCCTCCGCACTCAAGAAAATTGAGATGGACTCTGCTCCTACCCAATCCATCAAGCGCGGCACCGCGCATCTGTGCATCGCCGATCCGCTGGGACGCAAGATGGGCCTGCGGGAAGACTTCTGGGGCGACCTGCTGGCCACGCACCCGCCCATGGCCAAGCGCATCAGCGTGCTCATGCAGATGGCCTACCAGGCCGCCTCTCCCGCTCCGGCAGGGCATTAGCCGGGAGCCTTTGTCTGTACGTCTCCTCCGCAGACAAAACCTTGGCGTTGCTCGGGGAGCCATGCTAGCATTGGTTGCTTATGAAAACACTACTGCTGAATCCTCCTTCATTCGAGAATTTCGACGGCGGCGCCTCGTCGCGCTGGCCCGCCACGCGCGAGATCCGGTCCTTCTGGTACCCGGTCTGGCTGGCCTATCCGGCCGGCCTGATCCCCGGCGCCAAAATGGTGGACGCCCCCCCGCACGACATCACGGTGGAGCAAACCGTCGCCATGGCCCCCGACTACGAGTTCTTGACCCTGTTCACCAGCACGCCGGGGTTCAACAGCGACATCCGCCTGGCCGAGATGATGAAGGAAAAGAACCCGAGTCTGAAAATCGCGTTCGTCGGGCCGCACGTCACCGCGCTCCCGGAGGAAAGCCTGCGCGCCTCCAAAGCAATTGATTTCATCTGTCGCAAGGAGTTCGATTTTGCGGTGACGGAGTTCGCCGCCGGCAAGCCGGTCGAGGAGATTGCGGGCGTCAGCTACCGCCGCAACGGTTCTGTCGTCCACAACGTGGATCGCGATCCGGTCCAGGATTTGGATGCGCTGCCGTTCGCCGTGGACGCCTACAAGCGCGACCTGGACATCACGCGCTACAACGTGCCGTTTTTGCTGCACCCGTTTTTGTCGTTTTACACGGAGCGCGGCTGCCCGGCGCTATGCACCTTCTGCCTGTGG
>JBGPJR010000028.1:0-11655 GCA_041485545.1 Terriglobia bacterium | reverse complement strand
TGAACTGGCCAATGCCCTGAAACCGATCGTGCTTCCGGGTGAGACCATGCGCGTTTTCATCCTGAAGGAAGGCAAGGAGTACAACCAGGGCGTGGCGTACCTCGACGACGGCACCATGGTGGTGGTGGACAACGCCAAGAAGATGATCTCGAAGACCATTGACATCACCGTGACGAGCGTGCTGCAAACGACCGCTGGCAAGATGATCTTCGGCAAGTACGACGAGCGCCATCAGCCCGCGCCGCAGCGCGAGCGCGCCGACCAGCCCGTCAGCCAGTAGTGCCTGTGTCGGTCAAGACCGGCGTACCGTTGGCGACAAACAAAGGAGTCCGCAAGTGGCACGTGGCGTGAACAAAGTCATCCTGGTCGGGAACCTGGGGCGGGATCCCGAGTTGAGCTACCTCCCCTCCGGCCAGTCCGTGGCGAAGTTTTCGCTGGCGACGAGCCGCTCCTACAAAGACAAGAGCGGGGAGCTCAAAGAAGAAACCGAGTGGCATAACATTGTCGCCTGGGGGAAACTGGGAGAGATTTGCGCCCAATACCTGGCCAAGGGCCGCCAGGCCTATGTAGAAGGCCGCATCCAAAGCCGCACCTGGGAAGGTCGCGACGGCAACAAGCGCACCACTGTAGAGATCGTTGCAGAGAATGTCCAGATGCTTGGCGGCCGCGGCGAAGGCGCAGCGGAGCCGCGTCCCATCCGGCCGCCGGCCGCCGGCGCCTCCTCGCAAGACGAAGGGCCGCAGGAAGCCGGCCCCTCCGAGATCACCGACGACGACATCCCCTTCTAGCAGCTTCCTCCGCTCCGCGTCAGCCTTTTCTTCCGGTGTAGACTAAGGAGGCAAAGATGGAGGTGCGGCAGCCCGCAGCGCCCCATTTTTATTCCGGCGATTGTGTCCGATCCGTAGGACAGTTCCTGGCTGGATTCACTCCTCCGGCGTTTCCCGAACTGATCCTCGCGGGTGTGGTTCCGCACGCCGGGTGGCAGTACTCCGGCGCGGTGGCGGCAAAAGTCTACGAAAGCATACGCCGGAAACACATCCCATCCACGTTCGTGATTTTCGGGGCGGTCCATCGCCGCATGGACCCCAGGCACGCTGTGTACGCCGCGGGCGCCTGGGCGACGCCGCTCGGGGACGTAGCCATCGACCAGGAACTCGCCGCAGCGATCCTGGAGCAAACCGCAGAGTGGGCCGTCGAGAACCCGCAGGCGCACGAAGAAGAGCACGCCATCGAGGTGCAGTTGCCGTTCATCCGGTATCTGTTTCCCGACGCGAAAATTGTTCCGATCTCCGTGAACCCCACGGAGCAGGCCGTGCCCTTTGGGCATCGGGTGGGTGAACTCTTGAGGGAACAACGCCATGCGGTGGTGATCGGATCCACGGATCTGACTCATTACGGCGAGCCATATCACTTCACGCCCGCCGGAGTCGGGGTTCGCGCCCATCAATGGCTGCGGGCGAATGACGCGCGAATTCTGCGCTTGGCCGAGCAGATGCAAGCCGAAGAACTGGTGCCCGAAGTGGCGCGCCACCAGAACGCTTGTGGTCCTGGCGCGCTGGCCGCGACCGTGGCGGCTGCCCGCACCTTGGGCGCCGAGCGCGGCTATCTACTGGATTACACCACCAGCTACGAGGTGGCGCCGGAGCCGGTATTTCGCATGGCGGTGGGCTATGCCGGCCTCCTTTTCTGAGTGCGGCCCTGCCCGCCGCCGGCGGGTACGCCCTTCCGGAGCCGGATGACGACGAGAATCGCTTCGTGCCAATCCGCCGGAGCACTACCATGACCAAACCGGGAACAATGAATCTGGTATTCAGGCTCGATCAGTCTTATACTGGCCTCTTGTCTCCCCCGGCTCCAAATGCTTTCGGGCCGCAGCGGACCGCACCCGCGGTAGTGATTTCGGGGAACGGAAGTCTCTTCTCCGGATGCCTCTGCAGGGCGGAACCTTGGGGGAAGCGGCGAGTTCTTCCCATCTGGGTTACTGGTTTCCGGCTTGGGACCTATGCCCAAACGTCCTGCGCAGATTTTCCACTGGTGGCCCATGGACGCGAAGCCTTTCATTGAAGAGATCTCCCCGCGCGCGGCCGTTGCCGGCGGAGAAATTCAGATCCGGGGGCAAGGTTTCTGCTCCAACGGGCAACAGCGCCCGGACGTGAAGTTCGGGGGCGTGGCCGCCAGCCTCCTGGTGAGCTCCGACCGCTTTCTGGTCGCGCGCGTGCCGGACGGCGCGGTTTCCAGCCTGTTGGTGGTCGATAACCACCAACAGACCAGTAACGCGATTCCCATCGAGGTCGCCGTTTCGATTGCCAAGAACATGCATCCCGTGGCGAATCCCGCCATCGACGCCTCCGGCAACATCTATGTGACCTTCAGCGGCTCGCGCGGTCAGAAGGTCCCGGTTTGTGTCTACAGGATTGACAGCAACTACAACGTACAGCCTTTTTTGAGGGACGTGATGAATCCGACCGGGATGGCTTTTGACCGCGCGGGCTACCTCTACGTCTCCAGCCGATTCGACGGTAACATCTACCGCGCCGCCCCGGATGGAACTGTCACGGTGCACGCGGAAGGAATGGGCGTTGCCACCGGGGTCGCCTTTGATCCGGACGAATATCTCTATGTGGGAGATCGCAGCGGCACGATTTTCAAGATCGCTCCCGACCGGCAGATTTTCGTCTTTGCCACCCTGGAGCCGAGTATCGCCGCATACCATCTGGCATTCGGGCCGGACGGGTACCTGTACGTCACGGGTCCCACGACCTCCAGCTTCGACTGCATCTACCGCATCTCTCGCGCCGGCGAGGTGGAGAAATTCTTCCAAGGGCTGGGCCGCCCCCAGGGGATGGCCTTTGATGGGAGCGGAAATCTGTACGTGGCGGCCTCTTTGGGCGGCAGAAAGGGTATCCTGCGGATCTCCCCGCAGGGGCGGGCGGAGCTGGCAGTTTCCGGTCCGGGGCTGGTGGGTCTGGCCTTTAGCCGGGGGCCGGCAGCCATCCTGGTGAGCACCCAGGAAGCCTACCATCTGAACTGGGACGTGCGCGGGAAACCACTCCTGGCATAGACCGTCGCGACCCGTCGGAGTCAGCCGGATATTGGCGGCCCATGGGTAGCCGTGCGAGACAACCCTTTTCCATGGACATCCACACCTCGCGCAGTCTAACGGCCCCGCATGAATGCTGAGATCATCGCCATCGGCTCCGAGCTGCTCACGCCGTATCGCTCGGACACCAACTCTCTTTTTCTCACCGAGCAGTTGAACCGCATGGGCGTCGAGGTGGTCTCGAAGACCGTGGTGGGCGATGACCGGGAGCGGCTGACCGCGGCGATCGCTCTCGCCTGGAAGCGATCGGATCTGGTGCTGACCATCGGAGGACTGGGGCCGACAGAAGACGATGTGACCCGCGAGTGCGCCGCGCAGGCTCTCGGGAGGCCGCTGCACTCGGACTCGCAACTGGCCCAAGCAATCGAAGCACGCTTCCGCTCCCGAGGTGTGCGCATGGCCGCGATCAATCTGCGCCAGGCCCTGCGCATCGAGGGTGCTGCCGTGTTGCCCAATTCCCGCGGAACGGCTCCGGGCCAGTGGATCGAATCGGACGGCAAGATTCTGATCCTGCTGCCGGGCCCGCCGCGGGAGTTGGAGCCGATGTTCGAGAGCTGCCTGCCCCGCTTGCGGGAGAAGACTCCGCCGTCCGCCATCTGCCGCCGGGTTCTGCGAATCACCGGGCTCACCGAGTCGGCCGTCGAAGAGATGGTGGCGCCGATCTACTCGCGCTACAGCAATCCGGCCACGACCATCCTTGCCGCTCCCGGCGAAATCCAGCTGCACCTGCGCGGCTTCGGGAACGATTCTTCCGAAGCCCAGGCGCACGTGGATGAGTTGTTTCCCAAACTGGAGGCCGCCGTGGGCGAGTACGTCTTTTCAACGGACGGCGCCAGTTTGGAGGAGACGGTGGGACGCGGGCTGGTGGCCCGGCAGGCGACGCTTGCGGTTGCGGAAAGCTGTACGGGAGGCCTGCTGGCGCAGCGGATCACGAGTGTTTCCGGCAGTTCCGCCTATTTTGCGGGTGGGGTTGTTTGCTATAGCAATCGCTGGAAGACAGAATGGCTCGGCGTCAGCCAGGAGATGCTGGAGGCCCGGGGCGCGGTCAGCAGGGAAGTGGCGCAGGCGCTCGCGGAAGGCGTAGGCCGCCGCGCGGGTTCCACTTTCGGCATCGGCATCACCGGGATCGCCGGCCCGACCGGCGCAACGCCGGAGAAACCGGCGGGGCTGGTCTATGTTGCCCTCGCCGGTCCTCAGGGCACCGAAGTGCAGGAGAAGCGGTACCTTGGAGAGCGCGAGGTGGTGCGCTGGCAGGCTACGCAGACCGCTTTAGACTTGGTGCGCCGCGCCCTCCAGCAGCGGGGCCGATAAGCGGGCGCGCCGGCGACTGTAGAGCTTGCCGTTTGTCATGCGAATTTTCGTTGCTGTTGAAATTCCTTCTGACATTTGCCAGCACATTCGAGAACTGATTGACGTGCTGCAGCGCGGCGCCGCACCTATCCGTTGGTCGCACGCCGACGGCATGCACATTACTCTAAAGTTCATCGGCGAAGCTCCGCCGGAGAAGGTAGACCGGGTCAAAGCGGC
Organism: Terriglobia bacterium; assembly: GCA_041485545.1. Lineage (GTDB taxonomy): Bacteria > Acidobacteriota > Terriglobia > 2-12-FULL-54-10 > 2-12-FULL-54-10 > DATMAF01. The sequence continues at coordinate 7,028 of JBGPJR010000028.1, read as the reverse complement.
GCTAGAGCGTATGAACACAGTCTCACCGGTGTCAATTCGAATTCAAGGAGCGGGCTACTTTCCCAGCGAGCGCGCTCCCCGGGTTGTCTGGCTGGGGATCCAGGCGGGCACGGGGCTCGCGGCGCTTGCCGGGCACGTGGAGCAGGCGCTCGCTCCGTTGGGCATTCCGAAAGAGGACCGTCCGTTTGCGCCACACCTCACCATTGGCCGGCTGCGCACGCCCGCTCCCATTCCGGTTGTGCGCGAATTGTTGCGCCAGCGCGAGCCGCTGGACCTGGGGTCCTTCATCGCACGGGAATTCTTCCTTTATGAGAGCCAGCTTGCATCTGGCGGATCCGTCTACAAGAAACTCGCTCGTTTCCCGCTCTTGCAGTCTGTTCGCGAGGAGCCGTAACCGCCATGGCGTGGAGAATGATCGTGGCGGCGGCTGCTGCCTACCTGCTGGGCTCGGTTCCGTTCGGATATTTGCTATACCGGCTCCGACAGGGCGGGGATATCCGAAACACCGGCAGCGGTAACATCGGCGCCACCAACGTTCTTCGCACGGCAGGCATCGCAGCGGGGGCGGCGACGCTCCTGCTGGACGCAGCGAAGGGTTACGCCGCCGTAGCGCTGGCCGGTCATCTGGCGGCCGGTTCCTCGGACGCTGTGTCCCTGGCAGCCTTCCTGGCGATCCTCGGCCACGTCTATCCGGTTTTCTTGAGGTTCCGTGGCGGCAAAGGAGTGGCCACGGGGCTGGGGGCCTTCCTGGCCATTAGTCCCGCGTCCGTACTAATTTGCGCGATGCTGTTTCTGATTACGGCGCTGGTCTGGCGCTACGTGTCGCTGGCTTCGATGGTGGCAGCGGGAGCCTTCCCCGTGGTGCTGCTGGTGCGGGGAGATGGATCGCCTTCTGATCTGGCTGCGGCACTGCTCAGCGCGGGTCTGATTTTGTCCCGCCATCGCTCCAACATCCAGAGGTTGCGGGCGGGAACGGAACTTCCCATCTTTGGCCGGGGCAGGACTTCGTGAAAACCATTGCGATCATCGGTGCGGGAGGCTGGGGAACGGCCCTGGCCATCGCGCTCTCGCGGAACACAGAGACGATCCGCCTCTGGGCCTATGAAAAGGAGGTCTGCGACTCCCTCTCTGAAACTCGTGTGAACACGTTGTACCTTCCGGGGTTTCACGTTCCCTCGAACGTGTATCCCACGAGCGACCTTACCGCCGCGCTGGATGGCGCAGACATCGTCCTGATGGCGGTTCCTTCGCAGCACTTGCGAAGCGTCTGCCAGAAGATGCTCCCGATGCTCCGCGCCGGTCAAATCCTCATCAGTGCAACGAAGGGTCTGGAAACTCAGGGTCCGCGGCGTATGAGCCAAGTCATTACCGAGACAGTCTCGCCACGCTTCCCGCCACGGCTGGCTGTGCTTTCCGGACCCACCTTTTCGCGCGAGGTGGCGCACGGAGCGCCTACGGCCGTCGTGATTGCCTCGGAGGACGAAGCCTTGGCGCGCCTGCTGCAGCATCGCTTCGCTCACTCCACACTCCGCTTCTACACCAACACGGACGTCATTGGCGTGGAGATGGGCGGTGCGGTCAAGAATGTCATTGCGATCGCGGCCGGCATTTGCGAGGGCCTGGAACTGGGCTCCAACGCCGTGGCGGCCCTCGTCACGCGCGGGCTGGCGGAGATTACCCGCCTGGCCTGTGCCTGCGGCGGCCGCTGCGAAACTCTTTACGGGCTGGCCGGGCTAGGCGATCTCGTGCTGACCTGCACGGGCGTTTCGAGCCGCAACCGTTCGGCGGGCGTGGAACTGGGCCGCGGGCGTTCGCTCGAACAGATCCTTTCCTCCACCCCTATGGTGATCGAGGGAGTGCCGACAACGCTGGCGACCGTGAAGCTCGCAGAACAGAAAGGCGTGGAAATGCCCATCACCGAGCAGATGTACGCCGTGCTCTACCAGAACCGCACGCCGCGCGATGCTGTACGCGAACTCATGGAACGAAGCCTGAAAGCGGAGTAATCACTCGCGCAGCTCGAACGAGTAGCGCGCGATGAATGTTCGATCCTGCAACAGCTCCGCCCGCCACATCCCGAGCGGCATGGACGGATCCAGGATCAGGACTGCGGAAACCAGGAACCCCCCGGACGCGCCGCGGGAGCTAATGGTCGGCGAACTGTCGCGCCGCTCGGTGCCATCAGGAGCTACGAAGCGAATCGAGTAGGTGTGTTCGGCGCGGTCTCCGCGCCAAATTCCGAAGAAGACAACCTGCCCATCCCGCCGGACCGAGAATTCCCGTTTGACGCCCCGGGGCGAGCCCTCCGAGATCGCTTCACAAAATCCGCCGTCGGTCAGCGTCGGCTGGCTCGCAGACTGCTGCGCGGGCTGTGGCGAGTTGCGGAGCCAATACTGCAGCGCGAAAAAGACAACCAAGAAAAACACCGACGTGACCCATCGCGTCCAAGGGGGAGGCGCCGGCAATCGCTGCGCCTGGGGACCTGCGGGCTGTGACTCCGACTCGGGCGCCTCTGCGGGAGGAGCGGGCTCCAGTGGCCACCGCGGTTTCGCGGAGGGGGCCGGTTCGGCAGCCGGAGGCTGGAACTCCTCAAACGCCGGTCCCCGCTCACCCGCCGCGATGACGGGAGAGGACGCCGTGGCGAAGTCCGGAACCATGGCTCCGCAATAGGAGCAAACGGCTTGCCCTCTTCGAACTGGTTTGTTGCAGGTCGGACACCGCACCGGTCAGAAACCTCCGCGACGGATGCGCAAGACCTGCTGGTGAGCAGCAGGCGCGCTGCCAGAAAGCCCTCCCCACTATGCTACAATTTGTTCGTCCAACATTGGAGGAAATGGCTCTTCCGTGCGAATTCTCCACCGGCAGATTCTTCGCGAAATCTCCTCGCACGCCTTGCTGGGGCTGCTGCTGTTCACTTTCGTCCTGTTCTTGCGGAACACCTCGCAGTTGCTGGAGTTAGCGCTGCGCGAGACGGCTGTATGGACTCCGGTCCTGGCTCTGTTGGCCCTGTCGTTGCCGCCGCTACTGAGCTTCACCATTCCGATGGCGGTGTTGTTCGGGATTCTGATCGGCCTCAGCCGCATGTCCAGCGATGGTGAAGTCACGGCATTGCGAGCGGCGGGAATCAGTGCGAAAACGTTTGCGCTTCCCGTGGGGGCTTTTGCGGTGCTGGGCTGTGCCAGCGCGCTGTATTGTTCTGCCTACTTGTCACCGCTGGCCAACCGCCTCCGTGTCCAGGTGGAGCGCGAGGTCGGGTTGCGCCAGATTTCTGCCGAGTTGCAGCCGCGAGTTTTCGAGGAGCGCTTCCCCAATCTGGTGCTCTACGTGCAGGACGCCATCGGAGGGCCGCAGCCGATCTGGCGGGGTATTTTCCTGGCGGAGATGTCCGACCCTAGCAGGCCGAAGATTACCGTGGCGCAGGAAGGCGTCCTCTTTCGCAGCCCGAATCAGGATCAGCTGCAATTGCACCTGGTGCACGGGACGATTCACGAAACGGGCGCCTCTGCTGGCGAGTACTCGCTGGCCACATTCTCCGAGACCGATATCCCTGTTCCTTTGCCGCCGCCCCCGCCGATATCCGTCAAGCCGAATGCGCAGCGGACGAATGCGGAGCTTGCCAGGGTCCCCCTGAGCGATGCCGCAGGAGTCGAGGCGAGGCTGGAACTGCATCGGCGCTTCGCTCTGCCGCTGGCCACCCTGTTTCTGACGCTGATCGCCGTTCCCTTGGGGCTGCTCTCGAATAAGGGAGGGAAGTCTTCTGGATTCGTCCTCACGCTGCTTGTGATTGTTGCCTACTATTCGCTCCTGGTGGGAGGCAGCAGTTTGTCCCGGCAGGGTTGGCTACCGATCTGGCTGGGAGTTTGGGGCGCCAATCTGTTGTTCGGCGCATGCGGCCTGCTATTCCTGAGCAGGGCCGATCAGGTTTCGAGCGGGTTTGGATGGCTCACCGCTGCGGGGGAGTGGGTTTGCGGCCTGTTCTCTTCCATGTTCTGGAAGCGTCCTCGCCGCGGCGGACGCGCCGTCGCCGGGGAACCTCGCCACAGGAGGTTCGCGGTTCCCTGGATTCTGGATCGTTATGTCGTCCGCTCCTTCTTGTTCTACCTTCTCATCGTGGTCGCGACCCTGGTGCTGCTCACCGAGATCGTCACCTTCTTTCTGGATCTGCTCAATGACGTGATCCGCAATCAAGTGCCGTTCCGCATGGTTCTGGACTATTTCGTCTATCTTGCCCCCGAGATCATCTATGTGACAACGCCTCTGGGGGTGCTGCTTGCGGTGCTGGTCAGCTTTGCCATTCTGGCGCAGAACAATGAGATTACCGCTGCCAAGGCCTCCGGGGTGAGCCTGTTTCGCCTGGCTCTGCCGGTTCTGGCAACCTGCGGCCTGCTGAGCATCGGACTATTTCTCTTCGAACATTTTTATGTTCCGGCGGCCAACCGGCACCAGGACGCCGTGCGCAACGAGATGAAAGGGCGGCCGGCGCAGACGTACTATCGCCCCGATCGAAAATGGATTGTCGGAGAAGGCTCCCGGATCTTTTACTATTCCTTCTTCGAACCCAGCGAACGCGTCTTGGGGGGTGTGACCGTATTGGAGCTGGACCCGGTCACCTTCCAGTTGAGCCGTCGCATCTCTGCCGCCCGGGCCCGCTGGGAGCCGTCGCTGGGCGGCTGGGTTTTCGAGGATGGGTGGGTCCGCGAGCTGCGACCCGCCGCCGTGGACAGCTTCCAGCAGTTTCCGGTGCGGTTCTTCCCGGAGTTTCACGAGCCGCCCTCCTATTTCCTGAAAGAAGTTCGGCAGTCCAGTCAGATGAATGTTGTGGAACTGGGCGACTATATTGCCGACCTCAGGCGGAGCGGCTTTGACGTCACACCGCTTGCGGTGCAGCTGTACCGCAAGTTCTCGTTTCCTTCCTTTGCGGTCATCATGGCTCTCATCGGGCTGCCCTTCGCGTTCACGATGGGCAAGCGCGGCGCGCTGACTGGCATTGCGCTCGGCCTGGTGATTGCGATCATCTTTTGGCTTACGAACAGCCTGTTTGAGGCCTTGGGGAACCTGAATGAACTTCCGCCAGTGGCAGCGGCCTGGTCTCCCAATCTGCTGTTCGGCCTGGGAGGCCTGTATCTGTTCCTGCGAATCAAGACGTGAGAGCGGCGGCGCACTTGCGGTTCTGCCAGGGGCGATGTGTCAGCCCGGTTGCGACACAATGGCTGTGCGAGTAGGATGGTCAATATGATCGGTCTGCCCTCGCGCGCAACAATCTTTTTGGTTGGGGCGTTCCTCTTACTCTTGGGGATCGCCGCAACTCCGGTAATCTCCGCGCCGCCCCAAATGGACCAAATGGACCATGAGCAGATGGGTCACCTCATGCCTTCGGGCACGCCAGCACCGGATCCTGCCAAGATCGCGGCCGACAAGCGGTTCTCGGAATTCAACCATCATTTTGCTGGCCTGTTTGTCCTGTTGGTCGGGCTGCTTTGCGCGCTGGAGCCGCGCCTCGCCGAGCGCTTCGGAGGCGTGCGCTATTTGTGGTCCGTGCTGTTTTTCTTGCCTGGCCTGTATCTTCTGATCTGGAGCGACCCGGAATCCTGGCCCACGGGAAATCAGAGCCTTTCTTATGTGATCACCCAGAATCTCGAGGTGCTGCAGCATAAACTCTTTTCCCTGCTGCTGCTGGGTCTGAGCGCCATCGAGTTCGTGCGCGTGAAGAAGGGTCTTCGGTTCGTGTGGCTGTCTCTGGTGTTCCCGGTGTTGGCCGGGGCGGGTGCGCTGTTGCTGCTCTTTCACGTTCACGGGGGACCGATGGACGCCACCGGACACCTTACGATGCAGAAGATTCAACATCAGCATCTGGGTTTTGCCATGACTGGATTCGGTATTGCCGTTTCCAAGGCCTTCGCCGACGTCGGCAAATTCCACCCCCGGCTGATGCGCAATCTGTTCGCCGCGCTGATGGTGGTGCTCGGCTGCCTGCTGCTTGCTTATACCGAATAGTTGGCCTCTGCAAAAGATCGGACTGCGACGACGGAACGGCAGGTACTGGGTGTGATTTCGCCCAGTACCGAATGGCAGGACTTGCTGACAGGCCTCTGCGTTCTCTGCTAAAATGCTGCCAAACCGGCCCAAGGGCCGGATTGCAGCCCGTCGCACGGATTGGCCGCCACGCGGAGAGGTGCTGGAGTGGTCGAACAGGGCTGCCTGCTAAGCAGTTACACGGCCAAAAGCTGTGTCGAGGGTTCGAATCCCTCCCTCTCCGCCATTTCTATCCCATCCTAAATGTTGAGGAATCGCTGTTGCGGAGCCAACCAGCAGACCCGACACGGTGCGCTTGGGCCGCATCGAGCGACAACGTCCGGATGCTGCAATACCACGATGCGGAATGGGGCGTACCCGTGCGGGACGACCGGACCCTGTTCGAGTTCCTGATCCTGGAAGGGGCGCAGGCGGGTCTGAGCTGGCAGACGGTCCTCAACAAGCGGGACAACTACCGCAAGGCGTTCAGCCGCTTTGACCCGGGAAAAATCGCGCGGTACGGCGCCCGCGATGTGCAGCGCCTGCTCCGCGATCCCGGCATCATCCGCAACCGGCTGAAGGTCGAGTCTGCCATTGCCAACGCCAGGGCGTTTCTGGCGGTCCAGGAGGAGCGCGGTTCGTTCCAGGAGTACCTCTGGCAGTTTGTAGGCGGTCAGCCGATCCAGCCCGGCTTCCGAACCCATCACGACATTCCTGCCACCACCAGGGAGTCGGACGCCATGAGCAAGGACCTGCGCCCAAGAGGATTCCGCTTCGTGGGCTCCACGATCTGCTACGCCTTCATGCAGGCGGTCGGCATGACCAACGATCACACCACCGACTGCTTCCGCTACGCGCCAATCCGCCATGGGGTGGCAGAGAGGGCCGGGACGCGATGAATCTGCAGACGGCGGAACCGGTAGCAGCGTTGCGCCAGCACCGCAGGTGGTTCGGTGTACGAAATCCAGGGAGAGCTCAACACCGCCGTTGGGCCTGTCGAGCCATACCCCTTAGCC
>JBGPJR010000027.1:0-11661 GCA_041485545.1 Terriglobia bacterium | reverse complement strand
GCCAGCGGCGTACTGTCGAACACACAGTACTCATTCTCGACCCGTTTTGAGGACGGTGCGGGAACCAATCCGGAGGAGCTGATTGCCGCCGCGCACGCCGGCTGTTTTTCGATGGCGCTTTCCGCGGAGCTGGGCAAGGCCAGCATCACCCCTCTATCCATTGAGACCGAGGCGACGGTCAGTTTGGAAAAACTCGATGCTGGCTGGACGGTTACCCAAGTACATCTCGAAGTAAAGGCTAAAATTTCCGGCGCGGACAATACGGCATTCCAGAATGCCGCCGACACTGCCAAGAAAAACTGTCCCATTTCGCGCCTTCTCAACGCGAAGATCACTATGAACGCAGCACTGGAAGCATGACGTGCGCGTTCTCGGAGGATATGAATGAAAGACCGCAAGAAAATCTCGACGGGCTCGAAGTGGGAGCCGATTGTAGGCTACAGCCGCGCCGTCCAGGTTGAGAACCGCATTTACGTTTCAGGAACGACTGCCACGAACGAGAGTGGCGACATTGTCGGTGAAGGCGATCCCTATCTCCAGACCGTGCAGGCGCTCAAGAACATTGAAAGGGCGTTGGAGCAGTCAGGAGCCACTCTCGCGCACGTGGTGCGAACTAGATTGTTCGTGACGGACATTGCTCGCTGGGAGGAGTACGGGCGAGCGCACGGCGAACTCTTCGCAAACGTGCGGCCAGCGACCACGATGGTGGAAGTCGCAAAACTGATCTCGCCCAAGATGCTGGTTGAGATTGAAGCCGACGCCGAACTTTAGGCCCGCGCCTTAAAGACCATCACACCCCAGCCCCAGTCCATGCCGACTTTCTCTGCGGAGGAGATACGGAAACCGGCCGCTTTCAACAAGCCTTCGAATTCCCTCAGGCCGTAGACGCGGCTTAAGGAATAGCGATGGATGTAGGTGTGGTGCGCGAAGAGTAATGTCCGGTGGACCAGCTTATTGGTCAGAAAGTCGTTGCACCAGTCTACGAGGATGAGCTGTCCATCGCGTCGCAGCACGCGGTGGAACTCCTGGAGCACGGGCATGGCTTGGCGATAGTAGTGGAAGCTGTTGTTGCAGATCAGCCCGTCAAAGGCGCCGCTGGCAAAGGGCAACTGCTCTGCAGGAGCGTTGGCCCAGCTGATACGGGGTGTTCCGTCTGCCTTGCGCCGGGCGAGCTGCAACATGGGCAGGGAGAGGTCCGCGCCTACGAGGAATAGCGGGGGCCGCGTCCCGGCTTGTTGGGTAGCCCTGAGCCGTTCCTCAAGAGCCTGCTCCAAAGCGCCGGTGCCGCAGCCCACATCCAGCACTCGTCTCAACTCATTCCAGGGCACCGCTTCGATGGCAGCGCGCAGCGTGGCCTCGCCCCAGCGCAGATTCCAGCGGCGATCGTAGTAGGTCGCCTGGCGCGAATACTTCTCAACGAGCGGTTCATAGCCCTTCAAATGTATGCTCCTGAAGGCTTCCGTCTTTCCCCTAGCGTTCCCACAGCGAGAGTAACTCCTCCATGCTGCGGATCTCGGCTTCGAGCGGCACATCGGGTCGCGGTGCGCCCTGTCGATTGAGAAATACGGCGCGCAACCCCAGCGCTTGCGCCGGTGCCAGATCGTAATCGGCGCTAAACGCCACGTGGACAATCTCCTGCGGTGGCCGGGCCATGCGTTCCAGAGCAATCCGGAAAACAGCCGGATCCGGCTTGTATGCCCGTGCGTCTTCGGCGGTGATCAGGGCGTCGAAGCGCACCGGAAAATGGCGGAGCGAGGCTCCGAGCAGGTGCCGGTCCACGTTCGAGATCACGGCCAGGCGGTAACGCTGCGCCAGCTGCCGCAGCGCCGGGCTGACATCCGCGAACGGTTCCCAGCGCGCCAGAGACTCCACAAACGCTTCGCCTGCGTATCCAGGGCACCAGTACCCAAACTCCTCGACGGCCTCCCGAAAACTCGACCAGAGAATCTCGGAGTAAGGGATATACGGTTCCTGAAATTTCTTCCACTGCATCCGTTCCCAGACCCGGAACAGCTCCTGGGTCTCATCCTCGGCCACATGACCCAGCCCGCGGAAGGCACGCCGCACTCCGCTTTCCCAGTCAATCAGCGTGCCGTAGCAATCGAAGCTGATCCAGCGCGGTGCTGGATACGCGGAGGGCATGCCGGTGATCTACTTCCCTTGCAGAAACGAGGCCAGGATTTCACGCGCCAGGTAGTTCTCCACCCGCGCTTCGTTGTGGAGTTGCTCGTTGAACGCTTCCATGATCAGCTGCTGTTTGCGGTTTTGCAGCTCATCATGGATGCTCTGCTGCACTTCCGGATTGCTCAGGTCATGCTGGCCGGGCTGGCGTGTCCCCAGCAGCCGGAACAGGAAATAACCACCTTCGACCCGCACGACCGGCGTAAGGTCGCCGGGCTTCATTTTAACGATGGTGTCCCGGAAGGCCGGGCCAAAGCGCTCCAGCATGGAAGCGCTCTGATAACCCATATCGCCTCCGGCTTGCGCGGTCTGCGGATCCTCCGAGTATTGCTGTGCCAGCGTTTGGAAATCCTCTCCGGCGCGCACACGAGTTTCCAGCATCTGGATCTTGCGAAGAGCCTGTTCCTCGGTCCCAGCCTTATCATTCTGCGCGTTATTGACGGGTGCTGCCGGGTCGGCCGAGACCGCAATGACGCCAACCCGGTACATGGGCTCCGTAACATTGAACGCTTCCTTGTTTTCCTGATAGAAAGACTGGATTTCGGCGTCGGAGACCTTCACTTTGGAGCGAACCTGGTTCGCAACCACCTTCTCCGCCGTCAGACTCCGGCTGATCTCTTTGCGCAGGTCTTCTTCACTCACGCCCCGCGCGGCCAGCGTCTTGCGAAACTCTTCGTCCGTGGCGCTAGCCTTCAGGTTCTTTAGCTCCGCTTCAATCTCCGCATCGGTCGGCGCAATCTTCAGTTCCGCAGCCTTCTGCGCCATGATCTCGGATTCAACCAGGTCGCGGAGAACTTCCAGCTTGAGCAGGGTTTCCGCATCGCCGGTTGGCTTCGGCTCCAATTGCAGGGTGCGAGCACGGAGGTAGTTGTTCACCTCGGAGAGTGGGATGTCCTTTCCATTGACTCGTGCCGCCACGTCGCTGCCGGGAGCCGACGCGCGGGTGCAGCCCATTCCCGCTGCGGTGAACCACGCCAGTCCTATGAGCAACCAGTTACGCATGTCTTTCCGTTTCCCTTCTCAAGCATTCTGTGCCAAACCTTGATCTCAGCGTCACTAACGATCACCTGTTCTCCAAAACCCAGCGGCGAACCGGCTGGGTAAATCCAATCCATCCCGCATTCCTACAGCGAGCGCAAGCGTTCGCAAACGGCCTGCAAGTCGGCGGCCTGCTGAAAGAGCCGGATGCCGGCCACACCACGCGCGCCGGCGGCGATACAGTGCGGCGCGTTCTCCAAGTCCACTCCGCCAAGCGCAAAAACGGGCGCGGAAGCACGCCCGCAAATCTCCGCGAGACCGGCCAAGCCGAGCGTAGGAGCGTCGGGCTTGGACGGCGTCGGAAAGACGGGTCCGACCAGGACATAGTCGGCTCCACCGGCAACCGCTTGCTCCACCTGCTGTGCGTTGTGGCAGGAACTCCCCACGATCCAACTCGGGCCGACCCAGTCGCGCACGGCAGAGACGGGCAGGGAATCCGCCGGCAAGTGCACGCCGTCTGCTCCGCACGAGCGTGCCACATCGAGCCGCTCGTTTACCAGCAAGCGCGTGTGCTCCTTCTCCGGCAGCGCGGCCAAATCCTCCACCAGCGCGGCTAGCGGCCGGCCCGGCAAGTCCTTCTCGCGAATCTGAATGTAATCCACCCCTGCCTGATACGCAGCACGAACCCGTTGCTTCAACAGTTCCTCCTCTGAGTGTGGGCTCGCTGCTGACAGTTCATGCCGCGCCGTAATGTAATAACTGAGAGCCACCAGTTCGGGACTCCGGGCGACCGTAAGCCTCGCTCGGGCACAGCGAAGCCATTATATCTGCATCACATCCAAAACAAAAAAAGCCCGGACGGCTGGTCCGCCCGGGCCAAGAGTTAAGCACTCGCCGCAACCCACAAAACGAGTCCAAGCGAGCGCGGAATCCGGTTTCGCTCTAGTACATGCCGCCCATACCACCACCAGAAGGCATGGCAGGAGCCTTCTTGTCGTCCTCCGGGATCTCGGAGATCAGAGCTTCTGTGGTGAGCATGAGCGCCGCAACCGATCCGGCGTTCTGCAGCGCCAGGCGAGTCACCTTGGTGGGATCAATCCCGCCGGCTTGCACCAGGTTCTGATATTCCTCGGTCTCGGCGTTGAAGCCGAACTGCTCGTCTTTGCTTTCCTTGATCTTCTCGACCACGATGGCGCCTTCAAAGCCGGCGTTGAGGGAAATCTGCCGCGTCGGCTCCTCCAGCGCCCGCCGGACAATCGAAACGCCGATCTGCTCGTCCGCATCCTTCATCTTGAGCTTCTCGAGAATCCTGGAAGCTCGCAGCAGAGCGACGCCGCCGCCGGGCACGATGCCTTCTTCGACGGCTGCGCGTGTGGCGTGCATGGCGTCCTCCACACGAGCCTTTTTCTCCTTCATCTCGGTCTCAGTCGCCGCACCCACCTTGATCACGGCCACGCCGCCGACCAGCTTCGCCAGCCGCTCTTGCAGCTTCTCTTTGTCGTAGTCAGAGGTGGACTCATCGACCTGCGCGCGCAACTGCTTCACGCGTCCCTCGATGGCGGAGTGCTTGCCCGCTCCCTCGACGATGGTGGTGTTGTCCTTGTCAATGGTGATCTTCTTGGCGCGTCCTAGCTGCTCCATCTTGACGTCTTCCAGTTTGAAGCCGAGCTCTTCGCTGATCAACTGTCCGCCCGTTAGGATGGCAATGTCTTCCAGCATCGCCTTACGGCGGTCGCCAAAGCCCGGAGCCTTGACCGCGGCGCAATGCAGTGTGCCGCGCAGCTTGTTCACAACGAGCGTGGCCAGCGCCTCGCCTTCGACATCCTCAGAGATGATCACCAACGGCTTGCCGCTCTTGGCAATCTGCTCCAGCAGCGGCAGCAGGTCTTTCATGGAGCTGATCTTCTTCTCATGAATCAGGATGCGCGCGTCCTCCAGGCTGCATACCATGCGCTCCGCGTCCGTAACGAAATAGGGAGACAGGTAGCCGCGGTCGAACTGCATGCCCTCGACGACCTCGAGCTGCGTCTCCATGGTCTTGGATTCTTCCACCGTGATCACGCCATCCTTGCCGACCTTCTTGACGGCCTCCGCGATGATGTTGCCGATGGTCTTGTCGTTATTTGCCGAGATGGTGCCCACCTGCGCGATCATGTCGCCCGTCACGGGCTTGGAGAGCCGCTTGATTTCGGCCACGGCGGCCTCAATGGCCTGATCCACGCCACGCTTCAGCGCCATGGGATTCGCGCCTGCAGCGACGCTCTTGATCCCCTCGCGAAAGATGGCCTGCGCCAGAACCGTGGCGGTGGTGGTGCCGTCGCCGGCCACGTCGCTGGTCTTAGAGGCCACCTCGCGAACCATCTGCGCGCCCATGTTCTCCAGCGGGTTCTTCAGCTCGATCTCCTTGGCCACCGTAACGCCGTCCTTGGTGATCGTAGGCGGGCCGAACTTCTTATCCAAAACCACGTTGCGTCCCTTGGGGCCGAGGGTAATCTTCACCGCGTCGGCCAACGCGTTGACTCCGTGCAAAATGTGCTGGCGAGCTTCCTCGCCCCGTACAATCTGTTTTGCCATCTAAATCCTCCCTGCGATATTTGTACCTGCGCCCGCCTGCCAATCCCGCAAATTGTATTGCCCGGGCGGCGGGGCTTTGATTCGTTTAGAAATCCGTTTTGGAAATCTGCGCAACGGGGGCTACGCCGCCCGAGCGCCCAGCCACTACTTCCTGGACTTGGACGGCTCCGCCGCTCCGGACAGGATGCCCAGGATGTCCTCCTCACGCATGATCAGGAGCTCCTCCCCGTTTAGCTTCACCTCCGAGCCGGAATACTTGCCGAACAAGATGCGATCGCCAACCTTCACATCCATGGGAAGCCTGGTTCCATCCTCCGACAGCTTTCCATTGCCCACGGCCATCACTTCACCTTCTGTGGGCTTTTCTTTGGCGGTATCGGGGATAACAATCCCTCCCCGCACTGATTCTTTCTCTTCCACTCTCCTAACTACGACACGATCTTGCAGAGGCCGAATTTTCATCAGTGTTGCTCCTTTCGTTTGCCTTCCTTTGGAATCGGTCTTCTTGGCGGCCAACTGGCCCCGCAGTGGTCGGCACGTCGCCGACCCGCGAATACGAAGACCGGGTGAGAACCCTTTCAAATCCCGTTGGTAGGATTGCCTTCCACAGCTTGTTAGCACTCACTGCGGAAGAGTGCTAATCCTATCCGAGATGGAGGCGCCTGTCAAGGTTGTTAGCAGAGAAGGGAGAGCGGTGAAACTGAGGTGGGGTTGAAAGGGGGATGGCTCCTATAACACATTGATAACATTAGGTTAGTGAAAACTCCCGGCCCAATTAGCGGCCAATCGCTTGGCGCAGCACCGCTTCCAGTTCCGGAAAGCGGAAAGAAAAACCGGAAACCTTCAGCCGCGCCGGTTCCACGCGCTGGCTGGCAAGCAGTAACGCATCTCCCATTTCGCCGAACATCAACCGCACGGCGAAGGACGGCAGCGGAGCGATGGTAGGGCGCGACAGGACTTTGCCGAGCGTCTTGGTGAACTCGCGGTTTGTGACCGGCCTGGGTGCTACAGCGTTCACAGCACCTTGGATGGAGGGCGTTTGGATGATATGGCCAATGGCTGCAATCAGGTCATCCAGTGCGATCCAGCTCATATACTGCCGACCGGAGCCAATAACTCCCCCAGCTCCCATGCGGAAGGGCGGCAGCATTTTGGCCAGCGCTCCGCCCTGATCGCTCAACACAATCCCCGTGCGCAGATGCACCGCGCGGATTCCCGCGCGCGAGGCCGGCTCGGTGGCCGCTTCCCAGTCCCGGCAGACATCGGCCAGAAACCCCTTGCCGGGGCCGCTGTCCTCGCGCAGAACCTCGTCCGCCCGGTTTCCGTAGTAGCCGATCGCCGAGGCGCTGACCAACACCTCGGGCGGCGGGGAGAGTTGGCGCAGAGCCTCGCTGAGCAACTGCGTGCCGCGCATCCGGCTGAAATGAATGCGCCGCTTCGCCGCTGGCGTCCAACGCTGCGCAATGGTTTCCCCGGCCAAGTGCACCACGGCACTCTTGCCGCCCAACTGCGTTGTATCTACATACGCTTTTTCCGGGTCCCAGTGGATATCGCCGCTCCCAGCCCCCGGCTGCGTTCGCACCAGGCGCGCCACCCGATGGCCGGCGGCCGTCAGGTTCGACACGATTGCGGAGCCAATCAGCCCGCTCGCCCCGCTCACTACGATTTCCATGAGTCGCCTCCTGCGTCCTTAGAGCATACTGTATTATAGAAAAGCAGATGCATAGCCTGCGGCAACGGAAAAATCGCCGCCGCTGCTCGGAGGAAACCAGTTATGGCGCAACGCATGGTCAAGTGTGTGAAGCTCGGACGCGAGTTGCCCGGCCTGACCGAGCCTCCGTTTGACAACGAGCTGGGGCAGCGCATCTATGAGAACGTCTCCGCGGATGCCTGGCGGATGTGGCTGGAGCACCTCAAGATGATCCTGAACGAGTACCGGCTCAACCTGGCCGACCGGGAGGCGCAGAAGAAAATCCGCGAGTATTTGGAAGAATTTTTCTTCGGGCAAGGTGCCGGCGTACCGCCGCCCGGCTATGTCCCACCACAGAGCCAGCAATAGGCATGGCCTGCCCCGCGCCCTCGGATTGCAATGATCGTCCCAGCGCGCTGCAGAAGGTGGCAGCGCATCACGGTGTAGCAAAGTGATTGATGGGGCCGCAGCCTTGGCCGAGCCCGGGGCTGGTCTCGATAGCGTGGGTGATGTAGCGCTTGGCTGTGTGCACCGCTTCAGTCAGTTCCACGCCTTTGGCGAGCAGCGCCGTAATCGCGGCCGAGTACGTGCAGCCGGTGCCGTGCGTGTGCTGGCTCCGGATGCGCGCCGCAGGCAGCACATCGATGTTGCGATTGTAATAGAGGACGTCGGTGGCTTCATCTCCCAGATGACCGCCTTTCACGAGCACCGCCTTGGGTCCCATGTCCGCAATGAGCCGGGCGGCTTCCTTCAGCGCCGTAACGCTGGTCAATTCGCGCCCGACAATCAAGGCGGCCTCTTGCACGTTGGGCGTCACCAGGTAGGCCTTGGGCAGCAGGCTTCGTATCAGCGCCGCGGTGCCATCTTCGTCCAGCAGCGGTTTTCCTTTCTTGCTCATGATGACCGGATCGACCACCAGGAAGGGAAGCCGGTCGGCGCGCTCCGCAACCAACTCCACGATCTCGGCGTTGCCAAGCGCCCCGGTTTTCACCGCTTGCGGCGGAAGGTCTTCGAGCACGGCGTTGAGCTGCGCCAGGACCATGCTGGCTGGCAACGGCTTCACCGCGCTGACGCGCAGCGTGTTCTGCACCGTCAGAAGGGAGATGACGGTGGTTCCGTAAACTCCGAACTGGTGGAAGGTCTTGAGGTCGGCCTGGATGCCGGCTCCGCCCGAAGGATCGGAGCCCGCGATAGTAAGCGCAATGGGAGTCATCAGCCTCCGATCTGGAACATGCGCCGCTGCTGGGTGAAGATCCCTTCGTGCAGGCGGTGTCCCATGGGCTTGTTGCGCACGGCCTTGAGCAAAATCTCGTAGACGGCTTCGGGACCGTGTTCCCGAAGCTGCTTCTTAATATCCATCTCGTCGTCGTTCAGCAGACAGAGATGGAACTTGCCGTCGGCGGTGAGCCGCATCCGGTTGCAACTGCCGCAATAGGGCGCAGAGACCGGGCTGATGAATCCCACGATGCCGCACGCGCCCTCCAGGCGGTAATTGACCGCCTCGTCGGAAGGAGAGCCGGCGACCGGCGTCAGGGGCCCCAACTCTTCCTCGATCCGCGCCCGCACTTCGTCATTCGATATGTACTGGTCGCGGGCTGTGGCGACGCACTCGCCTTCGCCGAACGGCATCATCTCAATGAAGCGACAGTGCCAGTCGCGGTGCCGCGTAAGGGCAGCCAGCTCCACGACATCGCAGTCATTGTAACCGCGGGCCACCACGGTGTTCAGCTTCATCGGCGTCAAGCCGGCCTCTTCTGCCGCCTCAATGCCCTGCCAGATCAGGTCCACGCTGCCCCAGCGCATGGTGCGGGCCAGCCGCTCCGGATGCAGCGTGTCGAGGTGAATGTTCACGCGCCGCAGGCCGGCCTCGGCGAGCGGGCGGGCCAGAGCGGGGAGCAGCACCCCGTTGGTGGTCATGGCCAAATCGCCCACGCCCTCAATGCGGCTCAACCGCTCTACAATTTCGACCAGGTCGGGGCGCAGCGTCGGCTCGCCGCCCGTCAGACGGAACTTGCGGAATCCCGCCCCGACGGCCACGCGCGCCACCTCCGCGATCTCTGCCGCGCTCAGCAGGTCCTGCTGCGCCAGGAACCGCAGCCCGTTCAGCGGCATGCAATAGACGCACCGCAGGTTGCAGTGGTCCGTGAGCGAGATGCGCAGATAGTTGATCTCCCGATCGAATTGGTCCCGGAGCATAGCGGCCTCGCTGTGAGAGAAGACGGCGCCGAACGGCCGCCTCAAGTCTTCCATTCTACCTTCCTTCCGGTCCGACGCGGTAATCCGGGGGGGCAGGCGCGCTTTGGACCTGATGGACAGCGCGCGATGCCATCTGATTAAATGCTTTCTGGCGTTTCCAGCCCGGCTTCCAACGCCACAGGAGAAACCGAATGAATGTTCAGCCTAACGAGCTGTCCCCCCGTGAGTTTTACCGCATTTTGATCCACTGCATCGCACCGCGTCCGATCGGCTGGATATCCTCGCTCAGTAAGGACGGCGTTCCTAACCTGGCGCCCTTTTCATTTTTCAACGCCCTGTGTGCCACCCCGCCCCTGCTGGGATTTTGTTCTGGCACCCGCTCGCCCGCACTGCAGGAGGCCATGGGGACCGGCACCAAGGACACTCTACGCAATGTCCGCGAGACCGGCGAATTTGTTGCGAACCTGGTGAGTTACGAATTGCGCGAAGCGATGAATCTCACTTCCGGCGAATACGAGGCCTCCGTCAATGAGTTTGAGGTCGCCGGGCTAACGATGCAGTCTTCTTCCCGGGTGCGCCCGCCACGCGTGGCGGAGTCCCCCGTCGGTTTCGAGTGCAAGGTCGTGCAGATCCTCAATTTCGGCACGGAAACGGTTGGAAGCAGCCTGGTGATCGGGGAAATTGTTTCGGTTCATCTGGAAGACGCGGTGCTGCGCGAGGGAAAGTTGGACCCGCAACGGCTGGAGCCGGTGGGACGCCTGGGCGGCATCCAGTATTGCCGCACCAGGGAACGCTTCGAGATGATGAGGCCGGAAGTGGGCCGGAAGCCGCGCCGGGAATCCGCCGAGAAATCGTGAAGCTGCAGGGCCAGGTTACAGGGGCACAGCGCCGCCGGCGCTGTGCCATCAAGCTGGCTCTCTTCTAGACGCTGAAGGAGCTGCCGCAGCCGCAGGTGGTCTTAACGTTGGGATTGCTGAACTTGAAGCCTGCGGCTTCCAGCGATTCGACGTAATCCACTTCCGTGGTGTCGAGATAGAGCAGGCTGGTCTGGTCAACATAGACCTTCAGTCCGTCAAAGGTGAAGATCTTGTCCATGCCCAGGTCGTTTCCGTTTTCCGCGCTCTCAAACATCATGGAATAGGAAAAGCCGGAGCAGCCTCCGCCCACCACGCCGATGCGCAGACCGGCAGGCATGGGTTCCTGCTGGCCCATGATTTCTTTGACCTTGCTGATTGCACCCGGTGTCAGACTGATTGCCACAACTACCTCCTAGCGATTTGCGGAAGCCTTGTGAATACACCCCACGAGCGGCCTGGCCATCCGTCAGATATTATTTTACCGCGCTTTCGAAGAGCGCTGCAAGTCCCCTAACTGGGGGCTGTACCGCATTGATTCCAGAGAGTTACGGGGCTGCCAACCGCGCGATTCTGTGCTTCCTGCTCGGCCGCTTGCCGCGATCCTTCGTTGTCATCCTGCACGCACCGCCAAGAAGTCTGCTTCTTTCCCCGCTTGCAACCGTGCTAACCTCAGCCAAGACCATGCTTCGCGCGAGACGGGTCCATTCTAAATTTCCTTGCTGTGTTCTTCTGTTTTGCGCGCTCGGCGCGGCTCTGCCGGCGCTGGCACAATTTCCGAAGGCCAGGCCGCAGGGCTACGTCAGCGACTTCGCTGACGTGTTGAGTGTGACGGGCAAACAGCAATTGGAAAGCTTATGCAAGGAACTCGACGAGACAACGCACTCGCAACTGGCCATCGTTACGGTGAAGTCGCTGGAAGGCCGACCCATCGAAGACTTTACGATTGCCCTGGCGACCCAGTGGGGCATTGGCTACAAAGGCGGGCCCCGGGACGCGAAGGCGGACCAGGGCATCCTGCTGTTTCTGGCCATTGATGACCGGCAAGACCGCATTGAGGTCGGCTATGGTCTGGAGCCCATCATCACAGACGGCCGCGCGGGGAGCATCCTCCGCGCCATGGCGCCCTATCTGCGCAACGCCGACTACGACGGCGCGCTGTGGCTTGGCGCGACTTCCATTGCTCAG
>JBGPJR010000026.1:0-11712 GCA_041485545.1 Terriglobia bacterium | reverse complement strand
GAAGCTCTTGTAGTTGTGAATTCCAAACTTGGAAATATACATTTTGACAGCCCTTCTTCGCAGAGATTATAAGGGATGGAGCGCGGAATGAGTGAGTGCACTCTACAGGTGGGGTGGCAGGATGTCCCTGCGGGGCGCGCCTGCGCTTGGGCCTTCGGCAGAGCGATATTAGAGTAGTACACAGATGGACCAGCAATGGGAGCAGGCGGTACGGAAAGGCGATTTTGAGCGCGTGCGCACGCTGATTGAGGCGGGCGCGGAGGTCAACGCCAAGGACCAGCACGGGCAGACCGCGCTCATGATTGCCGCCGCCGAGGGCCAAACGGACATCGCGACGCTATTGGTCCATAGCGGCGCGGAGCTGAACACCACGGCAAAGTACAACCTGAGCGCGCTGCTGCTGGCCGTGATTAACCGCCACGCCGAGATTGTGCGTTTGCTGACGCTGGCCGGCGCCGACCTGCAGATTCGCGCCAGCGGCGCGCCGGGATTTGCCGGCAAGACGGCCCTGGATTTGGCCGTGGACACCGGGAATCGCGAGCTGGTGGTCATCCTGCGGAGCCGCGGGGCATAGCTCGCCGCCGAAGCGCCGGCCGCATCTCGCGGGTTGTGACAACTCGCCATCGGCCAATCTCATCTCAACGTGTGAGAAGATCGTAGTCGAGAGCAATCCAGTTGAGTTCCCCCGTTTGCGAATGAGGACCGTAGGAGGAGAGATGAAAAGGGAAACGAAGCTTCGATTGCTGGCGGTGCTGGCGGGAGCGCTCCTGCTGATGGGCTGCGAGGCCCAAAGGATCGGAGATATCAAGGCGGACCCGTCCAAGTACAGCGGCAAGACCGTCAAAGTGGCTGGGCGGGTGACGACCTCCTTTGGCGTGCTTTCCACCGGCGCGTATGAAATTGAGGATGACACCGGCAAGATCTTTGTGGTCTCCAATAGCGGCGTCCCGGCACAGGGCTCGAACGTGCTGGTCGAGGGCAGCGTGTTCAGCGGAGCCATGGTCGCGGGCCAGCCGGTGGGCGTCGCCATCCGCGAAAGTAAGCATGCGGTGAAGTGAGGCGCGGGCCGGGCGTAGAATCGAGCCGTTGCGCGGAGGTGGCGATCATGGTTGTGAACGACCCGGCACGGAACGAACTGGTGAAGGTTTATACGGCTGCGGACGAGATGGAAGCGCGCATGGTCCAGGAGTTGCTGCTGAACGCGGGCATTGAGAGCATGCTCAACGCCCGGGTGGCTCCGGGACTGTTTCCCTCTACATGGGGCGATCTGGCGCGGCAGGACATCCTGGTATTCGCGGCGCGGGCAGAAGAGGCTAAGAAGATCATCGCCGAGCAATATGAGGCCGGCGAAGGACAATAGGCCGCCGCCTAATCGAGTACCAGATACTTGAGGAGCAGGTTCACCAGGCTCAGCACGATGGCTCCGAAGAAAGCGGACAGAAAGCCTCGCACGAAAAAGCCCGGCACCAGCCAGGAGGCCAACTCCAGCATGAGGGCGTTGATCACGAACCAGAACAGGCCCAGCGTCAGGATCGTAAGTGGGAAGGTCAGAACCTTCAGGACCAAGCCGAGCGTGGAGTTCACCAGCCCGAAGACTAGGGCCGCAAACAGCGCCGTCAGGAACCCGCTGACCTGGATACCCGGGATCAACCGGGCCACAATCAGCAGGCTCAGCGCGCTGAGCAGCCAGTGAATGAGCATCCGACGCATACCTTCCCTATCTTACCCTAGCCAGACCGTCCGCCGCTGCCCCGGAGCGCCGGACTCCTGGCGAGGCTAGGGCGCCCCCCCCTGGCCGGCTAGTGCCTGGGAGCATCGAAAAATCAGTTGCGTTGCGGGCCGGGTATGGTATACTAAACTTGCGTTTGAAGAAGTCGGGTGTGCTCGATACCATTCTGCACAATCGTTTGCTTCCTGCCAACTTGACACCGTCAAATTGACAACAGCCGAGTCTGGGAGAACCTTGCCAAAAAGTGCCTCGTGAACCGGCCAAGCGCTCCGCATGCATAGCGGAAATGTTTCAAGGAGAAAATGGAATGAAGAACTTGTTTGTGGGAAACATCAGTTTCCAAACCTCAGAAGGCGAACTGCAGGCCCTGTTTGAGCCCTTCGGGGAAGTGACGCGCGTGCAGATCATGACGGATCGCGATACGGGCCGCTCCCGCGGTTTCGGGTTCGTGGAGATGGCCAACGACGAGGACGCCGCTAAGGCAATCGGAGCGTTGAACGGCAAGGAGTTTAACGGTCGCGCGCTGAATGTGAACGAAGCCCGTCCGAAGCCGGAAGGTGGCTTTGGAGGCCGCGGAGGCCACTCGCGCGGCGGGGGGGGTGATTCCCGCGGCGGCGGCGGCGGCGGCTTCAACCGCCAGCGCCGCGAGCCGCGCTGGTAAGCTCGGTCCGCTCATCTGTCAAGCCCGAGGAGCCTGCGCCCGTGGGTGTCAGGCTCCCGGCTGATTCTCAAAACCTCAGGGCACGCCGAAAGGCTGCCCTGAGGACCCAGCAGATTTTTGTGTTCTCCCTGCGCCCTGCCTCGCATTGGCCATTCTTTGCGGGTGCAGTTTAGATGGAACGTACCCGGAAGGGGAGAACCCTATCCAATGGCATTCCCACGGCGATCCGTTCGGCCGTGGTGTCGCTCACCGGGCCGTTCGCACCGGGCGAAATCGCCGCACGTAGGTTGGGATGCGGGTGACGGTGTGCAGCACCAGGTCGTACGCCTTGGTCTTGTGCCGCACTTGCGACTCCCCGCTCTGGAGAGCAGTAACGGCTTCCGGCTCACCCCGCGCAAAGAAGTGGATCGCGAGCAAGACCGCGGCCCCTCCGGCTCCCGCTGCCGCAGTCCCAAAAGCAGCGGGACTCTGCGCGGAGAGGAGCCCGAACAGATGCGCCGCGCAGTAGACGACGGTGCCCGCAAGAAACACAAAGAGCAGCGCCACGAACGCTTCCGTCCGTTTGCCAAAAAGGAATACCAGACTCACCGCGGCCATCGTCAGAAGGGCCGAAGGCGCTCCGCCTTGGTCTAGCAGCGAGTTGAGCGTGGTCGCAACCAGGATCGCGGCGACAAACAAGAGCCATCCGCGCTCCGCGCTCTTGGGGGCAGCTGGTATCTTGGTAGCGGAATCGGGCAAACGTGCTGGGCCGGTCATAGTCTTCCTCCTCTCGTCACATCCTTGCCTTGCTTTTCGGCAAACAGAAACAGCAATCCGAGTGGCAGATTAACTCGCTGACAAATAAGGAAGACGTTCTCGGCCTTGAAGTGCCCCACTGTCCAAATTTGAGACTTTGCCTTACCTGGAAACACCGGACGGGTCTCCAAATTCCTCAGCGCAGTTTGGCCCGAGTCCTGCGGGGCGGGCTTCCTATGGCTCGGTGCGCTGCAATCGGTGCATAATGGACCAGCATCCTCAGCAGAGAGGCGCAACGAGAGAAAGCAGTGCCGGAAACGGTGCTGATCGCCGCGGTGGGATGGCAGAGCCAAGCCCCGGCTGGCCAGTGCGCCAGTGCCCGCGCTATAATGACCGCTACGCTGGCGACCGTTCATCCAACCTTGCTTCCGGAGGAGAATCGATGACGCGCACCCTGACCGCTGGATTGATTCTATTCACGCTGACGCTGCTAACCGGCGCCTGCAGCCAAACCCCACAGCCGGCTCCGGAAAAAACTTCCCCAGCCGAGCAACCGGCCGCCATGGCGGGCGCCAACGTGGAATTGAAGGCCACGCAAGGAAATCAGACCGCCGGCATGTTGATGCTCATGCCGATGGGCGAAGGCGTGCACTTTTCCGGCAATGTTACGGGCCTGCCTGCCGGCAAGCATGGCTTCCACATTCATGAGAACGGCGATTGCAGCGCCCCGGACGCCTCCAGCGCCGGCGGCCATTTCAATCCAGACAACAAGCCGCACGGCGCGCCGGACGCTCCCGAACATCACGCCGGCGATCTGGGCAACATCGAGGCGGATGCCAGCGGCAACGCCACGGTCAACATCCACGTGAATGGCATCACACTCGAACCCGACAAACCCAATTCCGTAATGGGAAAGGCCATCATCGTCCACGCCGGAGCGGATGATTTCACGACGCAGCCGACCGGCAACGCCGGGGCCCGGCTGGCCTGCGGCGTCATTCAGTGAGCAGCGCGGCCCGTTCGCCGCAGCGCCGGAGACCTACTAACAAGTCCGACGCTTCTCGTTTCTGTTCGAAGCAAGAAGAAAGATCAGAGTTTGATTCATCCACAATTTCGGAGGTTAATCATGGTGCGGATCCATCTTGTTGTTGCGAGTCTCGTCCTGCTGATTTCAGCCGCGGGAGCGCAAGCCCAAAACATCAGCGTGAACATGCAGCCCACCCAAGGAAACACCGCTAAAGGCACGCTGACCGTCATGCCCATGGGCAGCGGCATTCACTTTCGCGGAACCCTTTCGGGTTTGGCGCCCGGCAAGCATGGCTTCCACATCCATGAAACCGGCGATTGCAGCGCTCCCGACGCAGCGAGCGCCGGGGGCCACTTCAATCCAGACAACAAGCCGCACGGCGCGCCGGACGCCCCGGAACACCATGCTGGGGATCTCGGCAACATCACCGCTGACGCCAGCGGCAATGCCACCGTGGACATGCACGTCAACGGGCTGACGCTTGCCTCGGGAGCCAATTCCGTCATCGGCAAGGCTCTGATCGTGCACGCAGCTCCGGACGATCTGAAGACACAACCCACGGGCAACGCCGGGGCGCGGGTGGCCTGCGGCGTCATTCGGTAAGCCAGCAGTAAGCCAAGACCGCTGGCAGGTCCCCCCGCCTGCGCCTTGGGAGCAACGGTTCCGGAACTCGGACGGGCGCCTGCCGGAGTCTTTTCCAAAGCAATTGAGATAATTCAACGGCGCTCGGCGGCCTGCGCCGGCGGGCGTTTCTTATCATCGGAGGAGGATGCCATGTTAGGAGAGATGATTGGTGAGGATAAGGGGAAGCTCATCGGCTACCGCGTTTATAGGGCCGACGGCGGAGGCACTCGGGTGGAAGTCTCCATGAAGGCCATGGGAAAGGTGCTGGGAACAGAGTTCAACGAACTGGGCACGTACTGGTCGGTGATGAAACCCGGAGGCACGCTCTATGGCGAAGGCCAGGGCGTCTGGATGACGCGGGACGGAGAGAATGTCTGCTGGGTGGGGCAGGGCAAAGGCCGGTTCCGCCAAGGCGGCGGCATGACCTGGCGCGGTACGCTGTACTTTGAAACCGACTCGCCGAAGCTGGCACGACTGAACGGCATCTGCGCCGTCTTTGAACACGACAGCGACGCCGAGGACAATTTCACGTCCAAGTACTGGGAGTGGAAGTAGGGCGGCGAACCGCCCCTCATGCGCTCCTCGCTCTGGGGTTTCCCCTCTGGGGACCGCTCGTCGCGGGACGACGGTCCGGGCGGGGAAATTGAGGGCGTCAGGCTGATTTAAGGCCCAGGGCGGCGCTCATCTGCGCGGCGAGCCACTCGGCCTGATGCTTGTCCCGGATGGAGCCGGCCAAGGTCTGCTCGCGGCCGTTGAGAAGCACGGCGCGAAGATCGTAGTAGGGCGTACCCGCCCGTCCGCCGGACTGCATTCCCACTTTCAGCTTCAGCTTGGAAACGTCCGCGGCGGGCATGGCGCGGGTCGAGATGGGAATCCCCGCCAACGCGTAGCGGCGCTGCAACACTCCCCCGGCGATGCTGACACGCACGGAGCCAAACCAAAGGTCCAGCGCGATCAGCACAAACAGTGCTTCAAACAATCCAAACACGACCGGGAAGATAACGGGTACCTTGACGCTATGGAGGAACCAGAGAATGCCGGTCCACAGTAGCGCGAAGCCCGTCAATCCGGCAGCGGCCGAGGGATTGCGTGCCGCAGCGAAGCGGAATTCCATTCCATCGGGAGAGGGACCCACCGTGATCCCGGCTTTCGCCAGATCGGAGGGCGTTACTGTGGCGAAGGAAGCGGGCGCGTCGAAAGAAGCGAAGGCGGGCCCGCTTCCGGCAGCGGGACTGTCTTTGGTCCGGAACACGGGGATCTCGAATTCATCCTTGTAGTCCACGCCCGCGAGGCTGGCCTCGGCGGAGAGGAACCAGAACATTCCCGTATCGGACTTCTCGCGATTCGCCTCCAACCCGTCTGCGGGGATGGCGAATCGCACGGGGATGAATGCGGCTCCGGGGCCAGTTTGAATTTCCCCGGCGGTGACGGCGCGCTCCTCGCGCCACTGGATGCTCTCGCTGACGGACCGGTCCTTGCCGCTTCCGCTCACCGTGCGCAAGACGCAGGAAAGCTTGAGGAGCACGCCGCGTTCCGGCGGCGCCGGAAGACGCGTTTGAATGGAGCCGCGCAACTCTCCCCCGAGCGCCGCGGGCACCGCCTCCATGGCAAACCAGGTCTGTCCAAACCGCCGGGCGCGCAGCGTCTGCAAGATCGCCCAGGCCAGCAGCCCCGCGCCGATGGCTGGAAAGAGCAGTGCCAGATATCCCTTGGGGTCTTGCTCCCACACCGGCGGCCGAATCAGCAGAATAGGCGAGCTGACCAGGTTCCAGAAAACCGCGAAGATCCAGGAGCCGGTGAGCGAAGAGCGGGTGTTGCTGCGGACGCGGCCTATGGCCCAGTCCTCGCGCCACATCCAGGGCTGGCCGGGGTGCGCTGCGCGTATTCGCTCTTCGCGGGCTTGCATTGTGCTGCCTTTGGAATAGGCGTACAGCAGCCCGAAACCCGCTCCGGCAAAGACCAGTCCGAGAAGAAGGAACAGCACGCTCCTTTGCATCTCCACGCCGGGCGAGGACGCCTGATAGATTCCGAAACCCAGCAGTGCGAGCCCACCCAGGCAGAAGGGAGCGCAGAAAAGCGTCAGAACTACGACCTGCAGAGTGGAGCTCTTCGAGGATGCCATCCGGGGCGCATTATGCCACTGTTGGGATGCAGATGACAGGAATCCGAGGCGGCAGCCAGTGACAGACTTGCTACGGCGCTCCCAGATACTTAACGCAGTGCTTCTGAGAGATGGCGGGCAAACGTCGTCTTACCGCAACAGCTGTTGCCAATCACGACCACGCGCTGCAACTGCGGATTCATCGGTGCGAATTGCAGCGCCATTGCGCCAGGACTCCGAGGCCGCGGCCGATGAGACCTGTGCGAGTGTCCTACCCGCCCAGACCCCCGCTGCCGCGGCGGGCCCGCGCCTTCACCAGGTCGGGATAGGTGCTGACGAGTGCACCCTTCGGATGCAGATTGTATTCTTCGGCGAACTTCGTATGCACAAACACAATCTTGCCGTCAAAGACGGTCAACTGCGGCTGAATGCCGCCAATGTCGTCTTCCGGAATGCTGAGATAGTCTTTGTCGAGGACGAGCAGGTCGGCGAACTTGCCCGATTCGATCGACCCTAACTGATCGTCTTTGAGGACATACTCTGCGGCCCAGGTGGTGAACATGCGCAGAGCGGTGGGCCGATCCACGCGATCCTGCGGACCCCAGACCTTTCCGCTGGGGTCCTTGCGGGTGATGGCCGCTCGAAGATCCTGCCACAAATAGGAGTCGCTATCGGACTCCAACACCACGCGAACACCGGCATCAACCAGACTCTTCAAGGGGCTGGGAAAGGTATTGGCCACCTGGTCGCCGTAGGCGCGCGCCATGGCGGCCGCCTCGTTCACCGAGACCAACACGTAGCAGCTGACGGTGATCTTCAGCCTGGCGAGGCGCGGGAAATCTTTGGGGTCGATCATGCCGCAGTGATCCAGCGCCCAATTGTTGGTGGCGTCGGGACCGTACTGCTTCTGCAGCTGCTCCGCGACATTCAGCATCAGGCTGGTGGCGCGGTCGCCTGCCACGTGCGTGTTGGCGAAGCGAACACCGTCGCGGCCGCTGGCCAGGATCCAGTCGGCGAAGTAATTCTTCTGGATGGGCGCGGCACGCCGCGCGGCCCCGCGGTACTCTCCGTCGGTATGACACTGGCCCACCGGAAACCAGCTGTCGATGGAAGTATAGTTGCCGGCCCGCGGCAGACTGGTGCACTGGCGGCTTCCGGTGCCATCGAGGGCCATCGGGCTCACGGAGGTGATCCAGATCTTGTCGGTGCCGGTCCCGATCTGGCTGGCATAGCCTTTCAGGTCCTCCTGGTCGAGATCGATATTGCCGAACGCTTCCATCGCGCCGTAGCCGATGCGGAGGGTAAGCTGGCCGTGCTTTTCCAGCCACTGGTACGCAGCCAGGGCGTCCTGCGGCAGGCGCGTCGAGACCGTCGTCATGCCTATGGAGTTGGCTTCTTCCATGTGCCGCCGATAAATCTCCCCTAGCACCTGGGGCTCGCGGTCATACGCGAAGGGCAACAGGATGCGGCTGGCGGGGGGCTCCAAATGACCGTCGGGGCGGCCGTCGTCGTCCACCCAATAGCGGCCGTTCTGCCGGACGAAATCGCCGTGGGCGCTCATCAGCCAGTCCATGGCTTTCTTGTTGGCGAGAATGCCGTTGACATCCGGAATTCCCATGGACATCAAGACCGGATTGTCGGGCGCGACGCGGTCGAGCTTCCACTGATCGATGCCGTCGTAGAGAATCTTGGCCGTCTCGTACGGAGAGCCCTGATCGTTCACGAAGGACACTTGATTGATCAGATAGACCCAGCGGCCCGGATCGAACTTCTCCTTCTCCATGATCTCTTTGACCCGAGCGAGAACGTCCTCCTTGGTCTTGACGCCGCGCCAGTCCACTGGATAACGATGGAGCTGTTCGACGGGGACGAGCGCGCCATAGTCTCCTTCCGCAAAGGAGTACACGTGCCGGTGGGTATCGATGAGGCCGGGCGCGACGGTACGGCCCTTCAGGTCAATTTTCTGAGTTTGTGGACCGGCCAGCGCCAGGACCTGCTGGTCTGTGCCGACCACGCTAATCTTGTTCCCGGTGATCGCCACCGCCTGGGCAATCGAAAAATTCTTGTCCACGGTCAGGATTTTGCCGTTGTAGAAAGCCAAGTCCGCATATTGCTGCGCGGCCAGTTGGCCCGGCAGCGCCAGCAGACACCCAGCGGCCCCTAGCAACAGCCCGCTGACTCGGATCTTCACGTAACACACCTCGCCCGGAGAGCCGCGCCCTCCTCGGATTGGCATGATTTGCGGAATGGCTCAGCCGAAGCGGGTTCGTAGGCCCGGTCCGGCGGGTCAGATCTCGCCCTAACAATAACACACCCGGGAGCACGATTGGCAGATGCTCCGGGTGTGATTTTTGGTCCCGAGTAGCTCTAGAAAACTATCTTCATGGCCAACTGAATCTGCCGCGAGGAGCCGCGCGTATCGTTAATGCGGCCCGCCGTACTGTTGAGGCGCCCGTGGTTGTCAAAGACATTTCCGTCTGGGAAACCGAAGTTGGCCTTGTTCAATATGTTGAAGAACTCGCCGCGGAAATGGATCTCTCCCTCTTCCCCCAGCCGGAGAAACGGAATCTGCTTGATCACGGCTACATCCCAAGAAACGATACCGGGCGCCGTCAGGTGGCCCCGCCCCAGGTTTCCCAGGGCGATCAAATTCCCAAGTCCCGGCACCTTTGCCAGGGCAGGATTCGTAAAGAAGCTGTCGGGCCACAGAAACTGGCTCACGTCGAAGTACTGCAGCCGGTCGCCGGAACGGATGGGGTTCGGATCGCCTCCCGGTTTCAAATCCAAGCTGGAGCCTTCTACAAACTGCACCGTATTGCTGATTCCCAGGGAAGGGTGTGAGGTGGGCCGGGCAGCGGTCAGGGTCTGCGGCGGGCCGCTATTGACACGCAGCAGGGTGCTGAGACTCCAGCCGCCCAGGAGTCTTCCGGCCAAGGTGGTGCTGTCTCTGCCGGGCAACTCATAGAACGCACTGGCGTACAGGCTTTGTCGCACGTCGTAAGTGGACAATCCATGCCACTTGTCGGCGCGATACCCCACGCGGTCGTTGGTCCAATCGCCCTCACCCCCAAGCGAGGAGCCGTCGTCGGTGGCTTTGGAATAGGTATACGCCGTCTGAAACTGAACGCCCCGGCTGAATCGCTTGCTCACGATCAGGCGGAGCGCATGATAAAACGAGGTGCCGTCGAAGAGGCGCCACCGCATACTGTTCCAGTTGGGATTGGGCAGGGGCAGGTCCACCGCCAAGAACGGCGCGCCGCTCACCTCCACGCGAGGGGTGGAATTCAGCAGCAGTGAGCCGCGCTCCAGGTGGGTTCCGCGAGTGGCCGAGTAGCTCGCCTCCACCAGGGTGCTCGGGGAGAATTGCTGCTCGAAATCCAGAGTCCATTTCATCACCGCCGGCTGCGCAATCTGGAACTCCATCCCATCCACCTGGGGCCTGCCTCCGCTAGAAAGCAGGATCGAGCGCTGGCTGAAAAAAGCGCCGGGGAAATCCATTGACAGATCCCTGGCAGACAGTCCGGCCACGGAATAGAAGGGAGCCATGCGAACTCCGGGGAGGCTGTAATAGATCGGGAGGATCTGCTCATGAAAGATGCCGAAACCGGCCCGCAGGACGGTTTTCCCCGACTCCAACGGAGTCCAAGCTAGACCGACCCGAGGCGCGAAGTTCCGCAGTGATGGATTCACAAAGTACGGGTCGCCGACGTCCGTCTCGGCCGGTGTGACGGTGTAGAGGTGCTGCGGACGAAGATCGCGAATGGTTGCCACCTTGCCATGCGCCTCTCGCGGGACGGTAATGAATTCGTACCGCAGACCCAGGTTCACCCCCAGCCCCTCCGCGGGCCGGAACTCATCCTGGACATACAATCCCACCAGGTTCTGCCGCCAGCCACGCAGATCGTCCGAGCCCGGCGCAATGAACAGCGCAGAATCCGGTTTGTTATTGAGAAACGATTCTCGATCCGGGAAGGTGTACTGGCCGCCTCCATAGAAGTCCAAGCGAAGATTGTATTGGAAATGTTCCAGCAGCAGACCCAGTTTGGTTGCGTGCCGGCCCGCCGAATCGTAGAGGTCCTCCTGCCATTGCCACGTGTTCTGAATATTGATCTTCGGGTTCGTGGTGCTGGCGTCCACGCCGCTGAGGCCGGGTACCGTAAAGACTCCAGGGACGTCCGGCTGATCCGTAAAGCTGAATTGCGGGAAGCGAAAATCGTCAGTAGCAACGTCCCACCCTGCGAAATGGGTGCGATTGAAGGAGAGTTGCGTCTTGACCACCAGAGCCGGGGACCCGAGGTGCGTTTCCTCCAGTGTACTCAGCCACGCCGTGGCGGCGGATCGCTCCCGAGTATACAGGCCGGGCGCCAGCCGCGCAGAATCATCCCGCGTCAGCCGTCCGAATAGCGAGTCCGCGACACGGAAGCGGTGGTCCACTCGAAACATCGCATAGTCCTGACTGGTGTCCCGTGTCTGAGGCGCAACGTACTCGGCCGCGCCGGTCGGCAGCCCGTCCAGAGCGTCTCCGTCCAGGGGGTCCAGCTCCTCCGGCCGGTTGGGCAGATGAAACGCTTCCAGAAACGGTTTGATCTTCGGGTCAATTTCGTACGGGACCCCGTAAAGAAACCCAGCGCGCATATTGAAGCTGGGCACCTCGTAGGTCGCGGTGTTGCCCAGCGCCTCCCGCAATCCCTCGTAGCTGGCGAAGAAAAAGGTTCGGTCCCGGCGCAGCGGCCCTCCCGCGGTGAACCCGAACTGATTGCGGCGGAATTCGGCCGGGCTGCTGCGCTGTGAGTCTCCGGGCACCACGTCGAAGAAGTTGCGGGCGTCGAGGTTGT
>JBGPJR010000025.1:0-11728 GCA_041485545.1 Terriglobia bacterium | reverse complement strand
GTTCGGGAGCGCGTGAGCAAGCTGGTTCTGCTGCCGCTCTATCCGCACTATTCCAAGACGACCACCGGCAGCAGCCTGAACGAATGGCGGCGGCGCGTGGCAGGCACCGCGCTGGCGCGAATACCGACGGCGGTGATCGAAAACTATCACGACGATCCCGGCTACCTGGATACCCTCGTGGACCAGATCGAACGCTGTCTGCAGAAGTTCCCCGCTGGCGAGTCGGTCCATCTGCTCTTCAGCGCGCACGGCGTTCCGACGAATGTGATCGCTGCGGGGGACCCGTATCAGCGGCAAATTGAAGAGACCACGCGTCTCGTGCTCGGGCGCGGGCAGTGGCGCCACGCACACACGGTCTGCTATCAAAGCAAAGTCGGATCGGGGCGCTGGCTGCAGCCCTCCATTCACGAAGTGATCCCGCAACTGGCGGCGCGGGGCCAGCGCCGTGTTCTGGTGGTTCCCATCTCGTTCGTCTCTGACCACATTGAAACGCTGCACGAAATTGGCGTCGAGGTGCGCGAACAGGCGCAGCAGACTGGATTCCTGCAATTCGAGATGATGCCGGGATTGAACGATGGCGCTCGGTTTATCCGCGCGCTGGCCGACCTGGTGTGTGAGCGAGTCCCGGCAGCGGTTGTCTCCTAGGCTCCTGGCCGAGAGCCCCCACAGGCGGTGCTATAATTGGACCGTAGGAGCTGAACGAGATGGCGATCCAACTGGAAAACGCGCGGGTGTGCCTGGATTGCGACACCGTCTTTGATGAGCCGCGCTGCCCAAGCTGCAGCAGTGAGAGCTTCTTCCCTTTGAGCCGCTGGGTGCGGCCGCATATGGTTTCCGCCAACTCTGAGCGTTCCGTAAGCCCGGCCGGGAAGGCGGCCCGGAACACCTCGCTCGTTCTGGTCGGTGGTGGCGTGGCGTATGCCCTCTGGAAACTTCTGAAGGCCCCCGACAAGAACGCTTCGTCGAATCACCCGGACAAGCCAACCAAGAAGCCAACCAAGAAGAAGTAACCAGGTTTGCCGTTGTCGAGCCGCGCGGGCGCATTCTCCGATGCGGGCGCCGGGTTGTGTTAGACTGCGGGGAATCCGATGCTCCAACACCTGCGCATGGAAGATTACGCCCTGATGGATTGCCTGGACGTGGAATTTCACGCCGGCTTCGGCGTGTTGACCGGCGAGACGGGCAGCGGGAAATCCATTGTCGTCGACGCCGTGAATCTGCTGCTGGGCGAGAAGGCGTCTGCGGAATTGATCCGCGCCGGGGCGGAGCGGGCGCGCATCGTGGGTACGTTCTCGGCCGCTGCCGAGGCGGCCTCCGCCGGCGGCCGGTTTCCCAGGTCTTGGAAGCAGATCACAGCTCTGTTGTTGGATGGCGGGATCGAGGCCGAGGAGGGCGGCGACCTGATCCTCCAGCGGGATCTGTTGGCCGAGGGCAGGTCGCGCGTGTTTATCAACAACCAACCGGCCACGGTGAGCCTGCTCAAGAAGCTGGCGCCACATCTCGCCGAGGTGCACGGACAGAACGAGCAGCAGCAGTTGCTCCAGGCCGGCGAGCAGCTCGCCGCACTCGACCGCTTCGCGCGATTGGAGGATCCGGCAATCGCCGTTGCCGAACGCTTCGCGTGCTGGAAGCAGTTGCGCAGCAAATTCGACGAACTGGTGCAGCAAAAGCAAGAGTGGCAGCGCGAATTGGATCTGTGGCGCTTTCAGCATGGCGAGATCGAGCAGGCTGGTATCGTCGCCGGGGAGGACCAGCGGCTGGAGCAGGAAAAGCGGCTGCTGGCGCACGCGGATCGTATCCAAGCGCGGCTGGCCGCAAGTTACGACTTGCTGTACGACGCGCCGCAGGCAGCGGCGGCTTCCCTGGCCTCCGCCGAGCGCCAGTTGGAGGAGCTTGCCAGTTTCGACGAGTCGCTCCTGCGACTCGCGGAGACGCTGGCAGCGGCGCGTGCTTCCGTGGAGGACACCGCCCTTGCAGTGCGCGACCGCCTGTCGCGCCTGGAGGCCAGCCCCGGGCGGCTGGAGGAAGTCCAAGCACGGCTGGCACAACTCGACCGACTGCAGCGTAAGTATGGCCGGACCCTCGAGGACGTGCTGGCATTCGGCAAGCAGTTGCAGAGCCGCATTGCCGAGACGGAAGCGAGCGAAGCGACGACGCAGGCGCTCGAACAACAAGTGAGAGACGCCGCGACGGACTATCACCGGGGCGCGAGCAAGCTTTCTCAGGCTCGTGCCCGAGCGGCGAAGGAGTTGCAGCGGGCCGTAGAAAAAGAGTTGGCGGCGCTCGCCATGCCGGGGACGGTTTTCGAAGCGGCGCTCACCGTCTCTGCCGAGGAGGCCGCGTGGCGCTCCTCCGGAATCGACCGCGTGGAGTTCCTGCTCTGCCCCAATCCCGGTGAGCCGCTGCGCCCGCTGGCGCGTATCGCCTCCGGCGGCGAGATTTCGCGCATCATGCTGGCACTGGAAACCGTGACCAGCACGCGCCCGAGCGCTGTTTTCGCCGAGCACACCCTGGTATTCGACGAAGTGGATGCCGGCATTGGAGGCCGTGCCGCGGAAATGGTGGGTCGCAAGCTGCGCCAGCTCGGCGAGACGCGCCAGGTGCTTTGCGTCACCCATTTGCCCCAGATCGCCAGCTTCGCCCACGACCATTTCCGCGTCGAGAAGCGGGAGCAGGACGGGCGTACTGTGACGCGGGTCGAACGCCTGAATACTGCCGGGCGGCGCGAAGAATTGGCGCGCATGCTGAGCGGCAGCCAGATCACACCAGCCGTTTTGCAGCACGCCGCGCAACTGCTCAAGACTAACGCCGGATGACAGCTTCCGGTCCCGAGGCGTCGTAGATCGCCTTCCGCACACAGCACAATCGACAATCCACGGCGCCGGCACTGGAGCGGCGCACCGCCTAAAATATTTGCCCGGCTCGTGCGTCTACAACAATGGGAGAACTGAGCGTACGATGGTCGCGATGACCGCCGAGCAAGACCAGCAAATCTCGGATGCAGTGGAGCGGGAGCAGGCGCGGCTGCGGAATTTTATCCGCAAGCGCGTGCCTGACCCGAGCGAGGCGGAAGACATTTTGCAGGACGTCTTCGCCGAGCTGGTCGAGGCCTCCCGTCTGATGCAGCCGATCGAACAGGTCGGGGCGTGGCTGTTCCGCGTGGCGCGTAACCGCATCATTGACCGGTTTCGCAAGAGAAAGCGGGACGTGTCCACGAGCCAGCCGGTGGAAGCCGCAGCGGGCGGCGAGTCCATCACATTGGAGGACCTGCTGCCGTCACCCGACGCGGGGCCGGAGGCGGCCTACGCGCGCGACGTGTTGCTGGAGGAGCTGGACGCCGCTCTGGACGAACTTCCCGAGGAGCAGCGCGACGTTTTTGTGGCGCACGAGCTGGAAGGCCGCAGTTTCAAGGAGCTGGCCGCGGAGACCGGGCTCAGCGTGAACACCCTGCTCTCGCGCAAGCATTACGCCGTGCTGCATCTGCGCGAGCGGCTCCGGGCCATCTACGAAGAGTTCACGAAAGGATAGCAAGATGAGAAAGAATCGGGTGAGACGAGTCGGGAAATTTCTGCTGTTCGGTGCGCTGGCACTGGCCGTGTTCAGCTTTGTGGCGATGCACTTGTGGAACCACTTGCTGACGGCGCTCTTTGGCTGGCCCGTGATCGGCTTCTGGCAGGCGGCGGGTTTGCTGATCCTGAGCCGCATTTTCTTCGGTTTCCGCGGCCGAGGCGGTGGGCACATGTACTGGCGGCGGCGTATGATGGAGCGTTGGGAGCGGATGACCCCGGAGGAGCGCGAGAAGTTCCGCGCCGGGTTGCGCGCGGGATGCGGCCCATTGGGAGGCAGCCAGGAGGCGGGGGCCTCCGGCGGTTCGCGGCCGTAAACATTGGAAGTTTTGCCTCGCCCAAGAGCGGTCCGTGCCGGAAAACGGGAAACTTTTGGGCAGCGGCAGGAATCTATCAATGTAGGGATTCACAGAATGACGCAGATCCAGCAGCAGAGCAGAAAGGACCCCGGGCGTGATTCCAGCCTTGAAAGCATTGTCTAGACGTTCCACTCTCGCAATCACCATCCTGGTCGTTGCCGCAGTCGGCTTGGGGTGGATGTGGGTGCGGAGTCGCTCTGCGGCACAGGAATACACCACAAAGCCCGTGGAGCGCGGCGAGGTCCGCAGCGTGGTCAACGCCACCGGGACGGTGCAGGCCTTTCTGACGGTGCAGGTGGGCAGCCAGGTCTCCGGGCAACTGGAGGCCCTGCACGCCGATTACAACTCCGTGGTGAAACGCGGGCAGTTGCTGGCCAAGCTGGACCCGCGCAACTATCAGGCGGCGCTGGACGGGGCCAAAGCCAACCTGTCGTCCGCACAGGCACGCGAGCACTCCGCGGAAGCGGACCTCAACAGCCAGATCGCCAGCCTCCAGAGCGCCCAGGCCAACGTGCAGTCGGCGCAGGTCACGCGCGACAATTCGGCCCGGATTCTGGCGCGCTACGAGGAATTGAACCAGCAGGGCATCTTGTCGCAAAACGACTACGATACCGCAAAATCCAATGCCGACACGGCGGCAGCCAAGTACACACAGGCCGTGGCGCAGGTGCAACAGCAAGAGGCACAAATCAAATCCAGCCAGGCGCAGCTGGAGCAGGCCAAGGCACAGGTGGAACAGGCAGCGGCCTCCCTCAAGCAGGCAGAGGTCAACCTGGAGTACACCAACATTCATTCGCCCGTAGACGGTGTGGTGATCTCCCGCAACGTGGACGTCGGGCAGACCGTGGCGGCCAGCCTCTCGGCGCCGACGCTGTTTATCATCGCCAATGACCTGGAGAAGATGCAGGTGCATGCCAGCGTGGATGAGGCCGACATTGGCACCATTTCCCAGTCTGCCGACGTCAGCTTTACCGTGGACGCGTACCCCAACCGCACCTTCCGGGGAACCATTTCCGAGATCCGCCTGGAGCCGCAAAGCGTGCAGAATGTGGTGACCTACACCGTCATTATTGACGTGAACAATGAGCGGCTGGAGCTGAAGCCGGGTATGACCGCCAACATTGCCATCACGGTGGCCGATGAACGAGACGTTCTGAGGATTCCCAATACCGCGCTGCGTTATCTTCCGGCTGGCACTACCCGGGAGCAGGTCAGCCAGATGATCCGCGAGGCACCGGGCGGCGCAGCGGCGTCCGAGGGGAAAGCAATGCCTTCGGCGCGCGCGGGTGAAGCCGGGAGAGGCGCCGCAGAACCCAGTCAGCGGGGCGCTTGGCCCGGCGCCAGCGGCTCGAAGCCCGCAGCGACCCCGGAACAAGTTGCAGCGGACCGGACTGCGGCTGCAGAAGAGGCGCTGGCTCCCGGGCAGATGTGGGATCCGGCCGCGAAAATTCAGTTCCCGCACCAGGAGCAACTGCCGGTGAGGCCCGCCATTGTGTGGGTCCTGGGAAAGGACACCAAGCCGGAGCCGCGGCATGTCGTGGTGGGGATCACGGACGGAACCGCGACGCAGATGGTTTCCGGCGAACTGAAGGAAGGCGACGCGGTGATTGTGGGAGACAACATTCAGGTGGCTGCTACGGCAAGCCAGGCGGGCGGTGGGGGCGGTGGAGGCTTCGGCGGCGGACGCGGGGTCCCGTTTGGAGGCCGTTAGTGCTGCTCCGACAACCTTTCCCAAGCATTCGGTACCAAAGATGGCGGACACCGTACAGCAGGCAATGGTAGCTTTGGAAGGCGCGCCAGCGGCGGCGGGTGATGGCGGAGTGCTGCGCCTGGAGGGCGTCCACCGCATCTATCGGACCGGCGAAGTGGAGGTGCACGCCTTGCGTGGGGTCAGCCTGTCGATTGCGCGGGGCGAATTCGTGGCCATCATGGGGCCGTCGGGCTCGGGCAAGTCCACGCTGATGAACATCCTCGGATGTCTGGACCGGCCCACGCGCGGGCGCTACTGGATGGAGGGGACCGACGTGTCCACGCTGTCGCGGGACGAACTGGCGGACATTCGGAACCGCCGCATCGGTTTTGTATTCCAGTCGCTCAACCTGGTGCCGCGAACCTCCGCGCTCGAAAACGTGGAATTGCCCATGGTCTATGCGGGTGTGCCGGTTCCGGAGCAGATCGAGCGGGCGCGAGCGGCGCTGGCCTCGGTGGGCCTGACCGGGAAAGAAAGAAGTTTGCCCAGCCAGCTTTCCGGAGGCCAGCAGCAGCGCGTCGCCATCGCGCGGGCGCTTGTGAACCGGCCCACCATGATCATCGCGGATGAGCCCACGGGCAACCTGGACACGCACAGCTCGGAAGAAGTGATGGAGATTCTCCAGCGGCTCAACCAGGACAGCAAACTCACCATTCTGATCGTGACGCACGAGCCAGACATCGCCCACCACGCTCAGCGGCTGATCGAGATTCGCGACGGGCGCGTGCGCCAGGATGCCCGCATTCAAGATCCCCGGCAGGCAGCTGACATTCTGGCGAGCCTGCCGGAGGAAGAGGAAGCCATCGGTGAAGTACTGGACCATTCTGAAGATCGCGGTTCGCGCGCTGAATCGCAATAAGCTGCGTTCCTCGCTCACGTTGCTGGGGATCGTGATCGGCGTGGGCGCGGTGATCGCCATGGTATCGCTGGGCCAGGGAGCGCAGCGGCTGGTGGAAGAGCAGATCCAGAGCGTTGGCACCAACGTGCTGTTCGTAACGCCCGGCAGCCGCAACATAGGCGGCGCACAGATGGGCGCGGGCGCGGCCGGCACCCTGAGCGACCAGGACATTGAAGCGATCATCCGCGAATGCCCCGCCGTAGTGGCCGCCACGCCCATGGTGAACAGCCGGGGACAGATGATTTTCGGGGATCAGAATTGGGCGCCGCAGATTATCGGCACCAACGAACTGGCTCCCGTGGTGCGGGACTGGAAGGTGGCGGAGGGCGAGTTCTTCACCGACGCAGACGTGCGCGCGGCAGCGCGGGTGATCGTGCTCGGCAAGACGGTCGCCGACAACCTCCTTCAGGGAGTGGATCCGGTGGGCCAGATGGTGCGGGTGCGCAATCTGCCGTTCCGCGTGGTCGGGGTGCTGACCCCCAAGGGCCAGTCCATGATGGGCCAGGATCAGGACGATATTGCGGTGGTGCCGTACACCACGGTGCAGAAGAAGATGCGCGCCCAGGCGACTGCCTCCATTGACAATGCCATGGTCAGCACGGCCAGCCCGGCGGATTCGCGGCTGGCCCAGGATCAGATCGCCCAGCTCCTCCGCCAGCGCCACAATCTCCGCGAAGGCGAGGCCGATGACTTCCAGGTGCGCAACCTCAGCGACGTGGCTGCGGCGGCGGAGCAAATCACCACGTTGCTGACGATCTTTCTCGGAAGCATCGCAGCCATATCGTTGCTGGTCGGCGGAATCGGCATCATGAACATCATGTTGGTGTCGGTCACCGAACGCACGCGCGAGATCGGCATTCGCATGGCCGTGGGAGCGCGGTCGGGACAAATCCGGATGCAGTTTCTGACCGAATCGGTCTCGCTGAGCCTGATTGGAGGACTGATTGGGGTGCTGCTGGGTAGCGGCGGGGCCTTTGCGATCTCCCGCATTTTAGGCTGGCCCACCTTCGTATCCCCGCTCGCCGTGAGCGTTTCGTTCGCCTTCTCCGCAGCGGTGGGAATTTTCTTCGGCTACTACCCCGCGCACCGCGCTGCTTCGCTCGACCCCATCGAAGCGCTCCGCTACGAATAGGCCGTGCCACCGGCGAGGCGCACCGGCGAGGAGCTGCCGCAGCGTCACTTAGTGAGCTATCCCGAGCAGCGGCCAGTAGAGCGGGACCAGGAAAATGATGATGATGGACTCCACCACCGTCAGAATAAGACCCACCTTAAAGCAGTCTTTGGCGTCAAAGTAACCATACGCATAGCCGGTAATGAGGGCCGCGGACTGGTACACGAAAATCTTCCCGCCCGCGGCGAACGTCCAGAGCATCCCGACCGCCAGCGGATTCAGCCCCTTCTCCAATGCAAACTTCATCAAAGGAGGCATGGAGGTGGCCAGCATGGACGTCTCCACCGCCAGAAAGATGTGATAGACAAAGGCAGTCCAATAGAAGATCACCGACGAACGATAGACGTCGGTAACCAGCGGCGACATCCAGGAAAACATCACCTGCGTCATGACGTCTATGGCCTTCGAGTCTATCAGGACGTTGGTCATGCAGATGGCTCCCCCGACAAGGAAAAAGGTAGCGAGGTTGATTCGCCGAAAGTCTGAGGTATTCAAAAAGCCGATTCCCGGCAAGAGAGCAACCAGGCCGATTCCGATCCCGATGACCGAGGGGTTGATGTGATGGAGGAAATCGGTCATCCAGAGGGACACCGCGCAAAGCACGAGAAAAGCGCACTTCTTTTCTTGCACGTTCCAAGGCCCCAGTTTCGCCAGGGCCTCCTTCAGAACGTTCTTGCCCCCAGGCAATTCCTTGACCTCCGGCGGATACAGCCAAAGGGCGACTCTCCAGCAGATCACGATGGTGATCAGGCTGGCGGGAAGATAGGCGATAAACCACTGCGACCAACTGACCGGCACCCCTCCAACGGTTTGGATGATTCCGCGAGCCAAGATCGCAGGGGGATTGGCGATCAGCATCTTGTCGAAGATCGTCGCGCTGTATGTGAACATGATGAAGAGGCCGCGGGCAATATTGCTGCCACGATCCACTCCGAAAGCTTTTATGATGCCGACCGCCAGACTCGCCAAGATGACAACTCTCGCAACGCCGGATGGGACGATGAAGGCAATCAGGAAATCGATCACGATGAACGAAAACAGGATCGCAGAATACGAAGTGCCGGAGCGCGCGAGTACCATGTAGCCAAGCCGGCGACCCAACCCGGACTTCTCCGTCATGGCCCCAATGAGCAGCGCTCCCAGCATGAACCACGTCGTATCGTTGGCAAATCCGCTAAAGGCCAGGGCTGGCGTAGCAAGGCCCAGAACCCAGTAGAGATAGGCGCCGATCAGGGCGGTAATGCCGACATCGAGCACCTCGGTGGCCCAGAAAACAATCATGAACGCAGCCACCCCAATCGAGTGTTGCGCCCGCAATTCCAGGCCCATGGGCACAAACCAGAAGATGAGGAGAACCGCAATGCCGCCGACAATCCCTAGCATCTTCTTTGTGGATAGCGTTTCCTCTTTTGTACTTTCGACCAGAACTCCTGGCGCAGACGTCATTTTGCAATCCTTTCGAATGCTCGCGTCAATCGTACCGCCGCAGATGACCGCTAAAATCCCTGCACTTCTATCAGAATTTCGTAGAGTTTGCAAGAACCTTGGAGCCCATCCGAGATGACAACAGGATGGAACTACCAGATTCTGGCGATGTCTGCTTGAAGAAAGCCCAACTGCAATGGGCTCGGTTTTTCCGGCTATCACAGAGACCAAGCCGCGACGCCATCTCAATGAGTTCTTGGCGGAGGAGTGAGTCACGAGCGAACCGTCTCTCCACCTGGTAACAGGGAAAAATACAGGGAATGCGCTAAAAGAAAGGGGTCCTGATGCCGCGCTCGGCCCGTAACTTGCCCGCTGCCCTGCCCTATTCCTCAAAATCCTAACAGGGAATTATCAGGAGTAAACTCCAGCAGGTTCTCCAAAATTCAGCATAGGGCGCTTACCAGGACTTGCTCAGTGAGCCAGCAATCTTTGCACCCCCTCTCACGAGCTGCCTCGGTCATTCCAGTTGAGTATAGACACAACTCCTTTTGTTTCAGTAGATTAGCGGAACATCCAGGTGCGGTTGACCCAAGGCGCGAGATACAGTCTTCCCGCAACTTCGATTGCGATGGTGGACAAGGACAAAAAACTGCTATGGAAGGCCCCGTACGTAAGCGCACTGAAGTACGCCCCGGAGGTTATAATTGTGAGAGGATTGCGCTAATGCCGAAAATTAGACTACTGACCGGCGCGATCTCGCTCGCGGCTCTGATCCGCATCTCATCGCCGACGGCGGCTGCGATGGGCACTCAGCAGAACGCCGTGCCGCCTCCAGACAGTGGTTTCACACTCGTACTCATCCCGCCGTCAAATGAGGAACTGAGGGCCGTACTTCTGACTGAAATTTCGAGAGCGAAACGCCTGGGTCGAAAGCCCTACGCCTATTTCTACGCCAACTGGTGCGGCCCCTGCAAAGCGCTGCGAAAAAGCCTGGAGGATCGCGATCCGTTGATGCTGGACGCCTTCCAGGGCACCTACATTATTCAATTAGACGCCGATACGTGGGGCAAGAAGCTTAAGGGAACAAAATTCACGGTGGAGGCCATCCCCGTGCTGTTCGAGTTAGGCAAGGATGGGAAACCCACCGGGCGCAAGATCGACGGCGGTGCCTGGGGCGAAGACATCCCCCAGAACATGGCTCCTCCGCTAAAAGCATTCTTCCAGCGCGCTTCCGTGAAGTAGCGCGCCCGAGAACTTCGCTCCCAGCGTTCCGGTTGACCGCTCCCGTGAGCTTGGTGCTGCGATTAAGAAATAGCCGTAGCCGGCCTGGCCGGATTTGGGCAACCCCGTATTGAGAAAGGAGTAAGGAATGAGCAGTGCGCGAGTATTGGTTGGTACACGAAAAGGTGCGTTTGTTCTGACATCGGACGGGAAGCGCAAGCAGTGGCATGTCAGCGGCCCCCACTTTGGGGGATGGGAAATCTACCACGTCAAAGGCTCTCCCGCTGACCCGAACCGTCTATACACGTCGCAGACTAGCGGCTGGTTTGGACAGATCATTCAACGCTCCGATGACGGCGGAAAAACATGGTACCAGCCCGGAACGTCTCCCGGAGAACCGACCACCACCCCAGACGGCATGCCTAAGGGCGAGAGCAATAGGTTCGTTTACGACACGTCTCCCGAGAGCGGCAAACCGCTCACCACGCACCAGTGGTACGACGGCACGCAACACCCCTGGGAGTTCAAGCGCGTCTGGCATTTAGAACCATCGCTCACCGATCCGGACACGGTTTACGCGGGAGTGGAGGACGCTGCTTTGTTCCGATCCACTGACGGCGGCAAGAACTGGCATGAACTCGCTGGCCTGCGCGGCCACGGGTCCGGGCCCCGCTGGCAGCCGGGTGCGGGCGGGATGTGCCTACACACGATCCTGCTGGACCCGAGCCATCCCGGCCGGATGTACATCGCCATCTCGGCTGCGGGGGCGTTCCGCACCGACGACGGCGGCAAAACCTGGAAGCCGATCAACCGCGGACTGAAGTCCCAGTACATTCCCGACCCCACCGCCGAGGTCGGCCACTGCGTTCACCACGTCGCCATGCACCCCAAGCGCCCCGGCGTGCTCTTCATGCAGAAGCATTGGGACGTCATGCGCAGCGACGACGCCGGCGACAATTGGCGCGAAGTCAGCGGCAATCTTCCCACCGACTTCGGCTTCGTGATTGACATTCACGCGCACGAGCCGGAAACCATCTACGTCGTCCCCATCAAGAGCGACGGCGAACACTTTGTGCACGAGGGAAAGCTGCGCGTCTTCCGCAGCCGCTCCGGCGGAAACGAGTGGGAAGCGCTCACCAAAGGCCTGCCACAAAGCAATTGCTACGTCAACGTGCTCCGCGATGCCATGGCCGTGGACTCGCTCGACAAATGCGGCGTCTATTTCGGCACGAGCGGCGGGCAGGTTTACGTATCCGCTGATGCCGGAGACTCCTGGTCGCCCATCGTCCGCGATCTCCCGGGCGTGCTTTCCGTCGAGGTCCAGACGCTCCCATGACG
>JBGPJR010000024.1:0-11814 GCA_041485545.1 Terriglobia bacterium | reverse complement strand
CGGCGCTTTGGCCCGCGCTCTACTTCAACCTGGCGACAGTAGTACTAATCAAGAATAGAATGAGACATGCGAACATGCCGGCACCCCCCCCGATGATGCAAACTTCGCGCGAGGGCCCTTTCAAGAAAGCGAGCCAAGAGGGAATGTAGTTGTACAGCACGCCGGAGGTGAACCACAGCAGAGACACAATGCAGAGAAGCCCTGTCTGGATTAGCCCGGGGTATGAAGAAACCTTGAACCGCGGCGGGTCCGGTGTCATCTGGCTGCTGCTTCAGTTCTTGGCTGACCGGCTCATCTTCAACAGGATAAGACTGGCCCCCTGCGCATCAATCGACATGCTCATCATACAACTTCTCTCCCAGCCGGGCCACAGCAAGCAGGAGTAACGCCGTAGTGCCGGGAAATCGGTTGGCGGCGGGTCGCTCGACACTAGGCGACTTATCGTTACTGATATTGATTGGCCGCCTAGTATGCTTGTTGTGCGCAGTTCCCCAATTTTGATTCAGGTTCTAGTGCCTTAACGGGCGTGAAGGTTCGAGTCCTCTCATCCGCGCCAATGACTTAGGGATTTAGCCTACCTCACCGGATGGCTTACTTCGAACCAATGTGTCATGCTTTGGGTCATAACTTCTTGTTTGGAGGAGTATCCAGATGGCAGATCCCATTTTTGTCCGACTGAAGAATGAGTACATCAGGCTCGGGGCAATTACCTATGCTGAGATCACTTCGAAGGGTGTAAGTGTCCATTTTGGAAGCGGTGTAGCGAGAGTTTATCTGGGAGAGGATGCAGAGGGTTTGAAGGCTCTGCTGAATAATGTTTCCTCACCGATTAACCCGCCCCAATGAGCATCCTCGACCTTGGCCTGGATGCTCACTCAATTTGCCAGTCCCTGCATTGAGGTAAAGGAATCTCGCAAACACCTGCAACAAGAGCTGGAGCGACTGCCGGAAGCGCCTCGCAACAATCGAGCCGTCACCCCATCCATATCCGGTCCGCATGAGTGAACTTCTGCAGAAGGATCTGGACAAGTTGCGCCAGGAATTCGTTGCCAAAGAGGGCTCGTAGTGAGGCCTCTAGAGCTGCTGGAGAGGATGCCACCTCACGGAAAGTGCGGAAAAGTTCGCACATCTTGCGTCATAACACTCAATAACGCGGAAACAGGTAACTGGCCATGACTCGCGGCCGCCAACAGAGCGGAGTGCACCATGGATTTTCGCAAGTCTTCAACAGATATCAATTGGTCCCAGGATTGCCCATGTAACAGCAGGCACGAAGGCTGCGAGGGCAGGCCGGAGGCGCACCACGATGCCCAGGCATTCCGCTGAATCCGACGTTCTGATTCGAGTCGACAGCATCGCCCTGGAAGGAAT
Organism: Terriglobia bacterium; assembly: GCA_041485545.1. GTDB lineage: Bacteria > Acidobacteriota > Terriglobia > 2-12-FULL-54-10 > 2-12-FULL-54-10 > DATMAF01. The sequence goes on along the minus strand of JBGPJR010000024.1, from coordinate 10,443 downwards.
CTTGTGTGATCCGGGCCAGGCTCAGGGTATCGTGTTGTTCGCTCACGGGAGCGGCAGCAGCCGCTTCAGTCCGCGGAATAACTTCGTGGCAAAGGTGTTACGGGAGCACGGGCTGGCTACTCTGCTCATCGATTTGCTGACCTCCTCGGAAGACCAGCTCTACGAGAACCGCTTCAACATCGACCTGCTGACGGAACGCCTTGCCGCGGTGGTACAGTGGCTCAAGAAACAGTCTGACCTTCGCGATTTGCCTCTGGGCTTGTTTGGCGCAAGCACGGGCGCTGCCTCGGCGCTGCGACTGGCGGCGCGGCTCGGAGGAGGCATCTACGCGGTGGTATCGCGCGGGGGCAGACCCGATCTGGCCGAAGGATTGTTATCCCAGGTGACAGCGCCAACGCTGCTGATCGTGGGCGGCAATGACCCAGTGGTGTTGGAGCTGAACCGGCGCGCCTATCGAGAGCTGCGGGCTGAAAAAGAACTGGCCATCATCCCGGGAGCGACCCACCTCTTTGAGGAATCCGGCGCTCTGGAGGCGGTGGCAAGAAAAGCCGCCAGGTGGTTCTGCGAAAAGCTTCCCTCGGTTCATGATCCGCGTGCGCTGATGCGGGCAGAACATTGAAAGAAGAGATCGGCATGCTATCCAATGAGGAACTCAATCAAGAGGAGGTCTTATGAAGGGAAAGGCGACATGGAAGCCGTCCGGACTGAGTGCCAAGAGATGGCGTGAGGCAAGTCAGACAAGAGGTCCGGCGAATCTGCTGCCTTCGAAGCCGCCCAGGAAAGAGGCCTGGCCGAAGACAGGCCGCCAGCAGCGGCCTTATGAGCCATCGGCTTCGTGAAGAGCCCTGGAACAAGCCGGGAGGTGCCCAAGTGATCGCACAACCGTTCCGAGATCGAACGGAAGCCGGCCGTCTTCTGGCAGAAAAGCTGAAGCCTTATGCGAACCGCCCCGACGTGGTGGTGCTGGCTTTGCCTCGGGGCGGTGTGCCCGTCGGTTTTGAAATCGCCAAGGCCTTGCATGCGGCATTGGACGTCATGGTGGTTCGCAAGCTGGGAGTGCCCGGTCAGGAAGAGCTGGCCATGGGCGCCATCACCAGCGGCGGCGTGCGAGTACTCAACCAGTCAATCGTGGATGCCTTAAGGATACCGGAGAGCCTGATTGCATCTGTCGCAGCCAGAGAGCAACAGGAGTTAGAGCGGCGCGAGCGGTTGTACCGAGGTGCTCGCACCGCACCGGAGATTCGGGATCGGGTCGTAATCCTGGTGGACGATGGAATCGCCACCGGCGCCACCATGCGGGCAGCGATCGCTGCCCTCAAGAAACAGCACCCCGCTCGGTTGATCGTTGCCGTTCCGGTGGCCCCGCGTTCCACGGTTCGGGAACTGCAAGCGGAGGGAGAAGAGGTGGTTTGCGTCCGGGCGCTCGAACCCTTTGGCGCCATTGGCGCGTGGTACGAGAACTTCGCGCAAGTTTCCAATGAAGCGGTCTGCGAGCTGTTGGAACAGGCCGCCGGCGATCGGGCTCCCGCCCACCCTCGATGAATTTGTGTCTTTCCGAATGTTAGAAAAGCGCCTCACCGTTTTTCGGCTGCTCGGTATTGACGTCAAGCTGCACATCAGTTGGGCGATCATCGCGGTGCTGATTGCCTGGAGCCTGGCGAAAGGCTTCTTCCCTGTTTACTATCCGGGCCTCTCTCCGGCTATTCACTGGTGGATGGGAGTGGGCGGGGCGTTGGGCCTGTTTGTCTCCATCATTCTCCACGAGCTGGCGCATTCCGTTGTGGCCAAGAAATATGGCATTCGCATTCGAGGGATTACGCTGTTCATTTTCGGAGGCGTCGCGGAGATGGAACAGGAGCCTGCCAGCGCTGGTGTGGAACTCCGCATGGCGATTGCCGGCCCGATTACCAGCATGGTGCTGGGCACGGCGTTTTACTCCTTAAGCGTGGTGGGCAAGGCGCAGGCCTGGCCGGTGCTGCTGACCGGAGTGCTTCTCTACCTGGGATGGATCAACTGGATTCTGGCACTGTTCAATCTGGTCCCCGCATTTCCTCTGGATGGAGGCCGGGTGCTGCGCGCCTATCTGTGGGGCCGCTCTGGGAGCCTCCGCAAGGCCACCCGCACCGCCTCCAATCTCGGTGCCGCATTCGGCACTTGGATGATTCTCTTGGGCGCCTGGTTGGTCCTGCAAGGCAACTTCATCGGCGGAATGTGGTGGTTTCTCATCGGCATGTTTCTGCGGAGCGCTTCCCAATCCTCCTATCAGCAACTGGTTGTTCGCAGAGCGCTGGAAGGCGAGCCGATCCGGCGATTCATGACCCCGGACCCAATCGTGGTATCCCCCGCGGTTTCCATCGAAGGGCTGGTGGAGGACTACATCTACAAGTACCACCACGAGCTGTTCCCCATCATGAAGGATTCCAAGCTCCTGGGCTGTGTGCGCGCGCAGCAGGTGAAGCAAATTCCGCGCCGCCAATGGGCCGAGCATTCGGTCGAGGAGCTGGCCACGCCCTGCTCCCAGGAAAATACCGTCGCAGCCGACAGCGACACGGTCCAGGTGCTTTCCCTCATGCAGCGGACGGGACACAGCCGGCTGATGGTTGTGGAAGGGAGCCAGTTGGTGGGCATCATCGCCCTGAAGGACCTGCTGACGTTTTTGGCCCTAAAGCTGGATCTGGAGGGCAATGAGTAGCGCGACTGCGACCCTTCATCCGGTAGTTGCCGGCTCGCGCTCGGGCTGGCCGAGCGCGTACCGCTCTTCGATCAGACGGATGATGGCATCGCGAAGGACGGGCTCTTGGCGGGAGCCATCCTGATTCTCCAGCGCCTCGATTTGCGCTGCCAAGGTGTAGTCTCCAAAGACCGCGTCAATCCACCGCGAGAAATCATGACGATTCAGATAGCCGCTGATCGACTGGACAGTGGCACGGGAGAGTGCCTCGGTAAACTCCTTCAGTGTTCTGGCCTGCACCGGGGGTTGCGTTCCTTCCATGAACAGGAAGGCTTGTTCGGAAGGCACGGGCACGTCCAAATACTTGTGCCGATGCCGGACATGGGCACTGAGGCGCGGCGCCACCCAGAACTTGCGCGGCCGCTCGCCCGCCTCTTCAATCCCGGGAAACAGGACCGCCTCATCCACCGCCAACTTCTGGAGGATGGGCGACAGTTGTTCCTGTGTCGCTTCCAGCTTGTGCAGCTTGAACAGCGCTTGGAGTTCTTGCGGATCGGTTTCGCGGCTGACAATGATCGCCTCGCTGGCGGCAAGGATGTCGGGGTGTAGTTGCGAAGCCTGATAGGTCACCAGAACGTAGCCGGACAAATTGACATCCACCATCTGCAGGACATCCGGGTCATGCAGAAAGTAGTGAGCTTCATCGACCACGATGCGGTGCGGCAATCCGGTCTGGCGGCGGTGCGCGGCCAGCAGGTGCAGCAGCGAGCGGACATAGCGGCGCTTTTCGGCATGCGGCAGCACGGACAGGTCGGCGACGATACTGACGTCGGGATGATGCAGCAGGCGCGTGAATTCCGTGAGTGAAGGCGGTTGTTTGGCTTCGCCGAGGACGAGCACTCCGGGCAGCACCTCCAGCGACGTGTAATCCCCTTCCGGATCGATGACGAAGATCGAGTAGCCTTGCAGAATGAACTGCTCGCAGAGCAGCCCGGTGATCCAGGACTTTCCCGACTTGGGGTCCCCGCTGATGAGGACGCTGCGGCCGCGCACGGCGAGCGAAAGATCCGCACCGTCTTCCTGCGTGCCCAGCAGCAAGCGGCGGCGAACGGTCCGCGTGGCCGGCAGCCGCTGCTGTGCGGCGATGCGCCGGATATAATCGGCGACGTTGGCCGGCCCCGCGCCTTCCAGGACCAGATCCGCCGCCCGCTGCAACACGGGGCTTCCCCAGGCGACCGCGACTCCGACCTCGCAAGCGGCCAGCAAATCGTGGTCGTTTTCCGCGTCGCCGATGGCCAGCGTGTTATGGACCGAAAGGCGCAGCGTCGTTAACGCGTCGCGCAGGCCCGATGCCTTGCTGGTTGCTTGCGGAAGCACCATCAACCGCCCGCGGTTGAAGATCATAACCAGGGGGAGTTCCAGCTCCCGGATGACGGAAAGGATGCGCGGCGCCTCGCCCGCAGGGGATTCGACGACACACTCACCAGTCTCCGCCGGTATTCCGCGACGATGTAGTTCCTGCAGAAAAATGGGAGGCGGGGGTGGACCCAGAAGCTTGGAGCGCCGGGCCGCCGGATGCGCGACCACCGCGCCATTCTCGGCAACGACGGCGTCGAACAGATGCAGGCCGCCGATCATCCGGCGCAAATCCACCATTCTTCGGCCGGTCACGAGGATGACCACAATGCCCTGACGGCGTACCTCCGCCAGAGCCTCCCGCACCTTGGCGTCCAGCACGCCATCCACGGCGATCGTCCCGTCATAGTCGAGCGCCAGCACGCTGAGCCGGATCAGCCCGTCCCTGCCTGCACTCTGTTCCACGGCTCCTAGCATGAACTCCCCCACGCTTCTACTTTACCCTAGAGCGTGTCATATGCTTCAGTCTGCATAATTGCCTGTCAAGGAATAGTTGGAGTACTCCTCACCCGCCAAAGACGGTCCGTTCGTGCCAGGGGCTTGCTCTGGCGGCGCGGCAGGAGTAAATTCTTGTTAACAGCGAGACTCGTCGGAACCTTGGATTCCCACTCGCGTTTGTGTTTTGTGTGACATGTGACAGAGGAGGAAAGTACAAAGCGATGAAACTTTATAAATCTATCTTCGGCACCGGCATGCTCTTGGCGGCAGCGTTTGCCATGGCCCAAAGCGTGAACCTGACGGGAACCTGGAAGACCCAGACGAAAAGCGCCCGGGGCAGTTCCGAGCAGACGATGACGCTGAAGCAAACCGGCAACACCTTCACGGGCGAGATGGTCACCGCTCAGGGCGACAAGCAGCCCATCAAAGACGGCAAGGTCACGGGCAACGACATCGAGTTCAACGTGGAGCGCAAGCAGCCCACAGGAGAGACCAGCAACGTGCTGTACAAAGGCAAGGTCACCGGAGATGACATCACCGGGACTTTCAAGGGCGCCAGCGGCGCCGACGTGGAGTGGACCGGCAAGCGATCCACCATGTAGCATCTTCCGGACCGGCTTGCGGAGCGCCGCTACGGGCCGCTCCGCAGGCCGGCTTATCCGTCCTACCGTTCGGTAATTTTCTCCAGCTCTTCGAAAAACTGTGGGAAGGAGACCACGGCGGCGTCGCTGTGGCGCAGCAGCGTCTCTCCTTTTGCGACGAGGGCGGCCACGGCGAAGGCCATGGCAATGCGGTGGTCGCCGAACGAGTCCAGTTCCGCCCCGCTCAGCGCCTGCCGGCCGGGCACTTGGAGACCGTCATCGAAAACCTCCACGCGAGCACCCATACGCCGCAGGTTCTCGGCGATTGTTGCGATGCGGTCGGTCTCCTTGATGCGCAGCTCCCGCGCGTCGCGAACCGCGAAGCCTTCGATGGTTTGCGTCCCAAGCACCGCGAGCACCGGGATCTCGTCAATCAACCCCGCGACCTGCTCGCCCTCCAGTCGCCCACCCTGCAGCGGGCCGCCACTCACGTGGAGGTCGCCCACCAGTTCGCCTCCGGCCTGGCCGATGTTCAGCATCTTGATCTTTGCGCCCATTCCCGTCAGGAAGTCTACAAAGGCCGTGCGCGTGGGGTTGAGTCCCACGGACTGCAGCAGCAGGTTGGATTCGGGAAAGAGCAGGGCGGCGCAGAGGAAGAAGGCGGCAGACGAGATGTCGCCCGGCACCTCGAGGTGCTGCGCCCGCAGGCGCTGGCCGCCGCGAACGGTCGCTTTCCGCCGCCCGCGCAACACTGCCGCGCCGAACTGCGTCAGGGCAATCTCCGTATGATCCCGGAGGGCTGCCGGTTCGATCACCGTGGTCTCACCTTCCGCGAGCAGGCCGGCTAACAGCACGGCACTCTTCACCTGCGCGCTCGGCACCGGCAGTGCATACTCCATCCCGTGCAGCCCGCCGCCCTGAATGACCAGGGGAGGGAAGTCGCCGTCGCGCGCCTCCAGCCTGGCTCCCATGCGCGCCAGCGGCTCCATCACGCGGCCCATCGGACGCCGCTGCAAGGACTCATCACCCGTAATCGCGCTGCGGAACGGGTGCCCCGCGAGCAGGCCGCTCAGCATTCGCATGGTGGACCCGGAGTTGCCCGCATCGAGCGTGGCGGCGGGCGGTTGAAAACCTCCTAGGCCGCAGCCCGCAACCACCAGTTGTTCGTATGGCTCGCCGGTCGGGGCGACCGCCTGCCGGCGGGAGACGCCGACTCCGAGCGCCTCCAGACACCGCAGCGTGGAGGCGCAATCCGCCCCGGGCGCGTAGTTGCGGATGGTGGTTTCCCCGTCGGCCATCGCTCCCAGCATGGCGTAGCGGTGGGAAATGCCTTTGTCGCCGGGCAGACGCACGCCCCCGACGATGTTCCCGGCTGGCACAATGCGCCGATCCATTCTCGCAGTTTAACTTGCCGGCGGGCAGCCTGTCGATTCTGTCGGGCGCAGACTGGAGGACTGACCTCTGACCAGGGAGCCCAGGGCGCAGAGGCGCTTCTGTTCCACCGACGACTCCAGGACCATCACCGAGCAGCATCGGCCACCGGGCTGCCAGCCTTGCAAGCGGCCGGTGTGGAGCCAGCGTCGGATGGCGTCTGCGGTCTTGTTGAGCCGAAACGCCGCCTCTTTCACGGTAATGGTCTTTTCGTTGGCGTCAAAGAGTCTCGCGCTGTCGGCTGCCTCATCGGCAGCGGCCGGTTCTGTTTGACTCCCGCTCGGAACGATGGCGGCTTTCGTCGATCTAGGGCTTCGGACATGCCGGGCAGGCTTGCGGGCCGCAACTTTTCTTTCGCGTCCGGGGCCTCGTCGGCGTGTGCGTTGCGGACGTTTGCTTCGAGGTGCGGTGCTCGGGGAAGTGAGGGAACTCATGGTGCAGTCGTCCTTGAATATGAATTGGTTCTCGCTTGGGTAACGGGGGAAGGGTGGAAGTCACTAGAGAGTTACCTGCCACAAAAATCTTTCATACAGCCTTGGAATTACTTCCAAAGGAGTATATCATTGGGTATACATCGGAGGATATATGTTGTCAAGGGGAAAAATCCGCATCGATGTGGACTATCCACGGCGCGTTAAGGAACTGCGTCTGGCCCTATCGCTCACACAGCACGCCTTTGCTGAGCTGCTGCACGTTCGGCCGCAGGTAGTCGCTTCCTGGGAGCAAGGGAGAAAGCAGCCTTCCGCAAAGAGCTATCAGCAACTGGCGAAACTGGCTCCTGCAGGACAGGCGGCATTCTTTTTGGCAAGGATGGGCATGACGCCGGAACTCGTGCAGAAGCTGCTGCCGGAGGCGACTGCGCTCCCTCCGGAAATTCGCATCTGCACCACGGAGGATTGGAAGAAAGGGACGGAAGAACGCTTGCGATATCAGGTGCAGATTCCAGTGCTACGGGACGAAGCCGCTGCCGGCTCGCCCCGCCAGATCAACGAGCGAGACATCGACTGCTTTATCGCGGTCCCCGAGAAGGCTGTGCCCAAGGGTCCCGGAGCCTATACCGGCATCTACATCCGCGGCGACTCCATGGAGCCGATTCTGCGCGACCGCTTTATAGTGGTGGTGGATCACACTCGCAACGACCCCATGCAGCTGCGCGGCCGGGTGGTAGCGGCCTTGGTGCAGGGCGGCGTACTAGTGAAGCTGCTGGCGCGCGAGAGTGAGCCGAATCGCTTGATTCTGCGCTCCTACAACCCCGAATACGCCGACATCGTGTTGGAATCCCCCCAGACCAACCCCGTGATTGGGGACGTAGTGTTCTGGTGGGGCGTTCAGGAAAACTGACCGCCCTACCAAACTATTTCCTATTCTAGCGGCGCGACACAAACGGCGCGCGTACGGCGGCCATCAGAAGCAACACGGCGCCAAACGTGCAGACGATGGTGGCCCCGGTTGGAAGATCGAGCACCAGCGAAAGGTAGACGCCCAGCCCGGAGACCACGGCCCCCATCGTCCAACCGATGGCCAGGCGCCTCCCGATGCGGTCCGCAAACAGGATGGCTCCGACCGACGGAACAATGAGATAGCAGAACACCAACAGAACGCCGGCAATCGCCACGGCAGAGCTGACCACAAAGCCGAACGAAACGTAAAACAGAAAGTCCCACCAGCGCACCGAGATGCCCTGTGCTTCGGCGGCCTCGGGATCGGTCGAAATGAGCAGGAACCGTCGCCGAAAGATGTAGTGAAAAGCTCCTACGAAGGCGCACAGCAGGGCTGCGCGGAACACTTCCGGCCAGGAGACCACCAGGATATTTCCCACCATCATATCTTTCAGGTGCTCGGTTTCACCGACCGCCTTGCTCATGGCTAGGATGGCAGCCGCCGAGGCCACCGCATAGGTGATTCCGATGATGGCTTCTTGCGGGATTCGCCGGCTGCGACTTTTCAGGGTGGAGAAAAGCGCAGCCCCCAGAACGGTAAAGGCGAGGCTGACCGCGTAGGTTCCCTCGCCATGAACGTCCAGGCCCATCAAGACCGCCACTGCGGCCCCCAAGGCGGCAAGTTGGGCCAGCGCAATGTCCACAAAGATGACGCCGCGCTCCACGACGTGAACACCCAGGTAAGCCAGGATGCCGCTCCAGACTAGGCTGGCTACGAAAGGCACTAGCAGAAAAGTCAATACGTCCATGCGGCCTCCTATTTTTGACCCGCCGCCGCAGTCAACAGGCGGATGTCGTAGTCGAAGAGCTGGAAATAATTGGTCACTTCGGGAACGCCCCCGACCGAGGGCAGCAGCACCACAACCTTGGCACCGGTTTGCGCCGCGATGGCCTGCGGGGTTTTCAAATCGAAGTACGGCTCCACCAGGATCAGCTTCACGCCATCTTTCTTGATCTGCTGAATGACTTCCAGGGTATGAGCGGGGGTAGGCGGGATGCCGGGCTTTGGCTCCACGAAGCCCACTACCTGTAGGCCGAAGCGCTCCGTAAAGCTGGGCCAGGAGTTGTGGTAGGTGATGACCTTCTGTCCCTTCAGCGGCGCCATCTGCTGGATCCAGCCCTTCTCGGCGTCCTGTATTTTGCGGTCGAAATCCTGGTAGCGCTGGGCGAAGTACGCAGCATCCTCCGGATCGAGCTGCGAGAGCTTCTGCTGGATAGCCCCGGCGATGCGCCGTCCGTTCTCCGGGTCGAGCCAGTAATGCGGGTTGCCGAGCGGATGCACGTCGCCCATCGCGCGCGTCACCGTGCCGGTGGGCTTCTCCAGGATTTCGGCGACGCTGGAGGCATCCAGGTATCCGCCAGCGCCCACCTGGATGCGGGCGTTGCGGCTTTGCGTGATGAGCGGCGGGAGCCACCCGATCTCCAGCTCCAAGCCGACCACTACGAGCAAATCGGCCTTCTGGAGCTTCAGCAGAAAGCTCGGCTTGGCCTCGACATAATGGGGATCCTGGTAACCCCGCGCGATCGAGTCCACCTGCGCGTGCTGGCCGCCGACTTCGCGGACGAGCGCGGCCAGGTCCTCCGTGCTGGTCATGACGTTGACGGTCTTGGCCGCAGCATCCGGGACCAGGGTTACAATCCAGACCCAGGCCGCCGCTACCAGTGCACATCGAATCAGCAGAGAATTGCGTATTTTCATGTTCGTTTCTCCTCTCTTCCGGACGGGCTAAAAGGGGTGCGCCCCATGAGCGCCGATACTGAACTGGAATTGGAACAGGAATTCGTTGGCCGTGGTTCCTTCGGCATACCGAGTGCGCCGCAACTGCCCGCGCACCTGGCTGAACTCGCTCGGCCAGTAGGTGAGCACAACGGATTGCGCATCGTCGTGAAGCGTGGCGTCTCGAGCGCGCTCGGACCAATCGAATCGGGCTCCGGTGAACCAGCGCCGCGCGAACTGATAGTCGCCGGAAGCGTAAAATCCGAAGGCGCGCTGGGTATCCAATAGTTCCTCGCGGCGGCTCCAGACGAATTCCGTGCGTCCCACAAAGGAATGGTAGATGGCCCGGCGCAGCGGCTTCCAACGCAATGTGGCATCGAGGTCCGCGAGCTGAGTCAGCATTCCCGGCCCGGCATCGTTATGCCCGCGCGCGTAGGAGCCGCCCACTTCGAGGTTGGTGGCCTCCGTCAAATCTCTGTATGCCCGCAAGCGGTAAAACGCGCTCACATCGCTGCGCCGGGAGGCCTCGAAAAGGCTCCCGGAATTGCCTTGATAGATCTCCGCCGAACCTTCGAGAAATATCTCGGCCGGAGCCGGCAGGATGCGGGTGATGGCCAAGCCTTCGTCTTTGATCCCGGCGTCGCTTTCGCCGGGCGTCCCACCGAGCAGGTTGTAGACCATCAACGGCCGGTCGATCCACGGCAGCACGTGGCTATGCAGTGGGTTGAGCTTGCCAAAGTTGGTGCGCAT
>JBGPJR010000023.1:0-11932 GCA_041485545.1 Terriglobia bacterium | reverse complement strand
GCGCGAGAGTGTGGCGTGGGCGACCAAGTAGTGCAAATTGAACTCATGGAGCACCAGCACGCCGGGAATGCGCAGGGCCAGGTCGTAGATATAGAGGTGATAGGGATTGTTCCCGATGTGGTAGAGCACGGCATCGAAGCGGCCGGCGCGGTACTCCGGTTCAAACTCCTGCCACGGACGGACGTGCACATTGGGCTGCGAGAAGCTCGCGGTCGGCACGTAATCTTCGATGAATACGTCGATCTGATCTACGCGCTCGGCCAGCTGCGGCAGCAGTGCCTCGGAATAATCGGAGATGCCGGAGACCCGGGGATTCAGCGGGGAGAAATAAGCGAGACGCATGAGAGGGAGGTTAGCGGCCGGTTGCCGACTTTCCTCCCCGTGTCGGCAGGACGGCACGCGAATGGCAAGGCGCGGAACCGCGCATGGGCATAGCACAATGCTTCATTGGAGCTCGGCCGTGTAGGTCGCCAGCGGGAACGCCACCTTGATCGCCACGGGCGTGCGCGACAAGTCCGGGCGAATCCAGACCTCAAAGCTGTTTCTGCCGCCCGGCCCAACGTAGGAAATCAAGTAGCGGTCTCCCTCCCACGCTTTGGTTCCCATCCGCACCGTCTCCGGGGTAACGGCCTCAAAGCTCACCGAGAAGTCCGCGCCCAGATGGAATACTCCGTTATGCGGCTGCCCGCGCGGAACTTCCTGAAAGGCGAGCTGCCGTCGGAAGAAGTATAACAGGGTCAGCGGATCGCGGGCGCACTCGGGAACCGAAACGGCGGAGACCTGCGCGCCGCGCGTATAGCGGGCTTCGTGCCGCTCCTGGTCGAAGTCCAGCGACTCCTCCCAGGAATGCCGTCCTTCCTGCGAGTGCTGTCGGAACCGCAGCGAGCAAAGCTCCTGGGTGGCCACCGAGGAAATGGAGTAGCTGGCGTTGTGCTGAGGCAGGTCGGCATCCACGGTCAGGCTCAGGCGAACTTCCTGGCCGACGTGGGAAGCATTCAAGACCGCTTCGCCCAACGGGAGTCCACTTGGCCACAGGAGCTTGTAGATTAGCCGCTCGCCGCTGGCGAGCGGTGGCCAGCTAGTCGGCGTCGCCTGTGCCCTGAGTGTCCCCGGCAGAGCCAGAAGTAACAGAACTGCCCCGAGCCAAGCCGATGCGGCCACTTTCCAACCCTTCATAACCCGACCATTCTCCTGCGGCCCCGGGCGCGCCCGCTGGCGCTTTTGAGTGCCGGCTCCTCCGCGGATGGAGCGCCCGCAGGCGGGCCATCGTTAGCACGGGAACGGCGCTGAGCAGCCGAAGCCCGTACAGGACCAGATGGACCGCCCGCAGCGGCCAGCTTCTCCCGGCGGTTCCTGCCACAATCTGATAGGTCAGCCGGTCCCGCAGCCGCCACCGGAAGTGTCCCCACAGGGTTCGTGTCTTACGGACGGGAAACCCGTCTCCCAATTCATTGTAAATCTGACGGCGGCTCAGAGGCCACACAAAGGCGACGAGCTTCAGACGGCGGTAAGGCTCATTGGTGCAGGGCACCACCCAGCGCTGATAGAGATTTCTGGACCGCGCCAGCCGGAAGCCCTCGCGCAGGACGCTCCACCAGCCCGGCTGCAAGACCTGGACCGAGTCGAACAGATGCGCTGCGGAAGCCGTCCCCTGCGGCAGCAGCAGCCCGTGCAGCGGCGCGCCGGGGTAACGCGCCCGCAGCACCGGAACAATCTTGCCCAAGTAGTACCCGGAAGCGGAACCGATCACCCCGATGGGGAAGTTCTTGCGCCGCTCCTCGCGCGCATCCAGCGTCTGCCGCAGCCAAATCCCGGCCAAATCCAGCGGACTGAGCGGGACCCGCTCCCCGCTGGTGGGAGAAAAGATCACGCGCCCGCGCAGCGTCAGGGCCAGGAACTTCAAGAAGCGGAACCGCTGGCGCGCCGAGAGGCAGACCACGACGGCGCGGCGAGAGAATCCGAGGAAGGCCAGCAGCCGCAGCCATAGGAAGGGAGCCAGCGCCGGCTGGTAGGGAAGCAGTTCTTCCGGGCGGAACAGCCCCAGTGGCCGCAACGCTCCCGCGGTGTAGCTGGGCGCGACGACGCGGAGTTGGGTGCCATTGCCAGCGAGTTCCAGCCGCTCGAAATCCGCAGCGACCTCGGCGGGAGATCCGGTGGCGAAATAAACGAGCTTCGCCGGACCTTTCGGCTGCGGGCCGGGCACGGCGGGGGTGTGGCTCATGCTGCCTCGCTCAGGAATTCCAGGTACCGGCGCGCAATGCGCGGTCCGGTCTTCTGCAAGCTGAAGGAATCCTCAATGAACGCGCGGGCTGCATCCCGAATCTCGAGCCAATGCGCATCGTCGCGCAACAGGCGCAGAATGGCCGCTGCCGAATCCGCGGGGCGGTCGCGGACCACCAAGTGGCGGTCCGGCGCCAAACCGAGCCCCATGGGCGCGAAGGAGTTGGTGACCACCGGCACGCCGGCGGCCATGGCCTCGACGATCTTGGTGCGGATGCCGCCGCCGCTGGTCACCGGAGCTACGTACACGCGGCTCTGCTGATAGACGGCGCGCAGGTCTTCCACATAACCGCGATAATCCACGCCAGCCTCGTACATCTGCCCGCGCAGCTCGTTGGAGGCTCCCTCGCCGATGACCACCAGCCGGGCGCGGGGCTCACCGCGCCGGATGAGGGGCCATTCCTGGCGCAGGAAGTATTGCAGCGCGTCCGTGTTGGGGGTGTGCGGGAGGAAGCCCACGAAAAGAATCTGAGGGTCCTGCGGCGGACGGGGAGACGGGGCGAAGTACTCGCAGTCCATTAAAATGAAAGGCAGCGCCTCGGCACGCACCGAGGGAACCAGCTCCATGGCCCGGAGCCGCTCTTCTTCCGAGGTCACCAGCACCCAGTCAAACTGCCGCAGCGTGCGGCGGTTGTGCCGGATCGAGTCCAGGGACCAAAACAAGTTCTCCAGCCGCGCGCGCCAGCTGCGCACCCGCCGCCAGTTCAGGTAGTAGTGCCACCACTCCTGCACATGTGCCCGCACAATGCGGGGCACGCGGGCGCGCTCGACATAGCCCGCCATGCCCAGGTATTCCACCTGCACCAGGTCGGGGCGCTCTTCCTCGATCAGCCGGTCCACGGCCTGACGCATAGGGTCGGACTGCAGGTTGGAAAACAGGAAGGGAGTCTGCGAGAAGGCGTCCAGGCGGCGGGCCGGGGGCGCTGTGAACAGCAGGGCGCGGCGGCATAGCCGGTTCAGTCCCTGCTGCGCCTGCGCCTGAAACTGCACGGGGCAAAAGCCCACGAAGTCAATCTCAAACGCCTCGCGCAGCGCCAGCAGATAGCCGTAGATGGCGTTCCCGGCTCCATGATGGACAGGGTAGGGGGTGACCGGGGAAATGATGAGGATGCGCGGCTTCATAGCATCGGGGGATGCGGATGGAACACCCGATCACTGTTCATTCCCGGGCCGGATCCGCTTCCTGGTGCGGCCCGGCCCGTGTCAAAACCTATGGCGAATGTCAGGACGTGCTCGAGGTCCGGCCAAAATGCCAATTCGCTGATCGCACGCTTCCAGAGCGGACTCAGCGGGGCTCACCCAAAAAGTTTAGCTCACTCCGGGCACCAAGACTATAATTAAGTTTTGAAGACAACGAGTTGAGGAAGCAATGTCGGACGCCCTGAAAAAGAAGCTGGAAGACGAGATACGGGTTCTGGAGCGCGAGTTGAACCACGAGCTGCCGGCGGAATTGAAGAAAGCGCGCGCCCACGGCGATCTCAGCGAGAACGCGGAGTATCACGCCGCCAAGGAGCGCCAGGGCCATGTCAACGCCCGGCTGGGCCAGCTCCGGCACAGTCTCGCGGAGATCTCGCTGGTCAATTTCAAGAATATTCCCCACGACCGCGTGGCCTTTGGCTCCACGGTCGTCGTGCACGATGTCGGCAAAGGCGCTGAAGTGGAGTACAAGATTGTGACCAGCGAGGAAGCCGACGTCACCAAGGGAAGAATCTCGACCTCGTCGCCCATCGGCCGCAGCCTGATTGGCAAACAGGTCGGGGATATCGTAACGGTGCAAACGCCCGCGGGCCAGCGGGAGTTTGAGATTCGCAAGCTGACCACGATTCACGAGGAGGTCTGAGGTCGGCGCTGCACCTCCGGCGGAGCGCAGGCCCGCTGCCTGCGTGCTCGGCGCCTTTGCGGGAGACTCCCTTGGTTCCCAAGCCCCCGACGGCGCGCCGGGCAGCCCCGCGTAGCAGCCCGCCTCCCGATACAGCATGTTGACTCGCGGCATTGGCTCCGGAGCCCAGTTCATCCTGGACCGCTTGGTTGGTGCCCTATCGCTGACCAGGATTCATCCCAACGTCCTGACGGCGATTGGGTTGGTCATCAACATCATTGCCGCCGTGCTGTTCGCCCAGGGGCGCTTCCTGGCAGCCGGACTGGTGGTGGTGGGCGCGGGGGTCTTCGACATGGTGGACGGGCGGGTGGCGCGCGTCACCAAGACGGTTACGCCGTTCGGCGCCTTCTTCGATTCGGTGGTGGACCGCTACTCGGACATGGCGCTGTACATGGGCTTGCTGGTCTACTACGCCCGCGCCGAACGCTTTCTCTACGTCGTGCTGGTGGGCGTGGTGATGGCCGGCTCCGTGATGATCAGCTACACGCGTGCCCGCGCGGAGTCGCTCATTCCCACCTGCAAGGTCGGCTTCCTGGAGCGGCCCGAGCGCATTGTGCTGATCATCATCGGTGCGCTGTGGAACCGCATGGCTCCGGTGCTGTGGATCATTGCGGTGCTCTCCAATATCACCGTCGTCCACCGTATCCTTTATACGTGGCGCTACATGCAGAAAGAAGAGATGATATCCCCCTGAGGGAGCCTGCGTCTCGGAGCGCCTTTGGGTTCGCCTTCTTCAGCCCGCCGGCAGGCTTCCCCCTTTCCACGCACCGCTTGTTAGGATGCGGAGGTTCGCGTGGAACCGGGCTCCCACCGCAGCAACTGCGCCGATGCGGTCGGCGTCACTCATTCCCGACACCGCCTAAGGAGGCTCAATGTCACAGGTGCAATGGATGCAATGGTTCTGGCTCGCCATCGCGATCGCGGGGCTGATGCTGGGCGGATACCTGCTCATGAAGCTGTTCCGCTACGAGATGCGGCGGGTGGCCCGGCAGACGGCGAAGGACCATGCTCTGGACCCCGCCGCGCTGCAGTGGATTGAGGAAATCTCGCGGGGGATCCGCCTGGCGGTGTTCGCCCTGATGGCCATCCTGATGACCTTCTTTACGCTGCGGGTCATCGGCCATCCTGCCGTGGCCGCCTGGAACCTCCAGCGGTTCCTGGAATGGATCATGGACCGCGGTGTGCGCGTGGTGTTTCTGCTGGCCGCGGCCTTCCTGTGTATCAAGATGGTCCGCATCTCCGTCTCCAAGATCGACCTCTTGATCCGCGCGACGGACGGCTCTCCAGCGGCCGAAATCGAGCGGCGGAAGCGTGCCCAAACCGTCAGCGCCATTCTGCGGAATTTCTCTACGGTGGTGATTAGCGTCGTGTTCGGCCTCATGCTGCTGGAGGAACTGAACATCAACACCACACCGATCCTGACCAGCTTGGGCGTCATCGGCGTGGCGCTGGGCTTCGGCGCGCAGCAACTGGTGGGCGACCTGATCGCCGGCTTCTTCCACATCTTTGAGAATCAGATCCGGGTCGGCGATGTCGCCATCATCAACGGCACCAGCGGCCAGGTGCAGGAGATCCGCTTGCGGACCACCATCCTGCGCGGGCTGGATGGCACCGTGCATATCTTCCGCAACGGAGCGATCAACTCGCTCTCCAACATGACCAAGGATTTCTCTTACTTCCTGTTGGACCTCGGCGTGGCCTACAAGGAGGATACGGATCGCGTTTGCGAGGTGGTGAAACAGGTGGCCGCCGCCCTGCAGGCAGAGGCAGCCTTCGCCACGTCCATTCTGGAGCCCGTCGAGATTCTGGGAGTGGACGATTTCGGCAACTCGGCGGTGGTGATCAAGTTGCGCATCAAGACAATCCCCATCAAACAGTGGGAGGTGGGCCGCGAATTTCGGCGCCGCTTGAAGTACCGTCTGGACCAGGAACGAATTGAAATGCCAAACCAGTACCAGACCATCTGTTTCGGGGAGGGCAGCAAGCCGTTTCAGGTGGACGTGCGCGCTTCCGGGGAGGGCCCGCGGTCGCCGCAACCCATTTAGCATTGGATGCCCGGATCGAATCAGAAAGGCCGAGAAGGGGCGGGGAAATGGCGGAAGGACCGCGCATCTACAATTTGTTTCCGCTGCTGGCGGGCCCCTTCCCCGCCTGGCAGCCGCATCTCGAGCGCGCCGCTCGGATGCATTTCAATTGGATCTTCGTGAACCCCGTCCAGCCTCCGGGCCAGTCCGGGAGCCTCTACTCCATCCGAGATTATTACGGCGTGAATCCCCTGCTCCTCGATCCCCCGGGCGGTGACGCCCAGGCGCAGCTCGGCCGCGCCGTACGGAGCGCGCACGACCTGGGAATGCAGATCATGATCGACCTGGTGATCAATCACACGGCGGTGGACTCGCCGCTGGTCGCGGAACACCCGGAGTGGTATGAGCGCGATGCGGCGGGACAGATTGTCCATCCCGGCGCCCACGCAGATGGGCAGCTGGTTGTTTGGGTTGACCTGGCCTCCATCGACAACGCCACCAGCGCAGACCGCGAGAACCTGTGGCAGTACTGGCTACGCGTGGTGTTGCATTACGCGGCGCTGGGTTTCGACGGCTTTCGGTGTGACGCGGCCTACCAGGTTCCCGCGGAGCTGTGGCGCTTCCTGATCCACTCGGCGCGGCGCGAATTCCCCGGTCTGCGATTTTTCGCCGAGACCTTGGGCTGCACGACGGAGCAAACGCTGGAGGTGGCTCGGTCCGGCTTCGACTTTATCTTCAACAGCTCCAAGTGGTGGGACTTCTCCGCGCCGTGGTGTCTGGAACAATATCGCCAGACCTCTCCGGTGGTGCCGTCCGTCAGCTTTCCCGAATCACACGACACCGAGCGGCTGGCCGCGGAACTCGGCGGCAACCACGCCGCCGTCCGCCAGCGCACCGCCTTTGCGGCGCTGTTCGCCTCGGGCTGGATGATCCCCGTTGGATTTGAATACGGTTTTCGCAAGCGGCTGCACGTTGTCAACACGCGCCCGAGCGACTGGGAGCAGCCAAGCTGGGACGACACGGACTTTATCGGGTGGGTGAATGCTCTAAAGAAGGGTCATCGCCTCTGGAACGAGGACGGCCCGATGGAATCTCTCGACACGGCCAGCTCGCACATCGTCGCGTTGCGCAAGATGACCCGCGACGGCGCCCAGCGCGGCCTGCTCCTGCTGAACAAAGACCCGTACCAGGCGCGATCGCTCAACCTGCCCAGCATCGAAACGCTCCTGGGCGCCCGCTTCGCGCTGGCGTGGCCGCAAACCGCCGAGGCAACGGCACTGCCCCCGGCCGGCTTTCAGGTGTTCGCCTCTTCCGACGCGCAGTGATTTGCATCTGATCTACGGCGTCACGATGCGGTGGTTTGCGGAATCGAAGAAAATCTGTTCCGAAAGCTGGTCCAGGAGGGAAGGGCCGTACCGGGCCAAAAGCGACACGCCGCAGTAATGCCGCTCCTGCAACACGCGGTCGGGACAGAGGCTGTTCTCCAGCCGCGCGGCGTCGCGCTCGATGAGATCGGTACGGTTCTGCACCGCCGCCGCTGCTTTCCGTTCGAGATTGGAGAGCTGATACTGCATCTTTTGCCCGCTGTTCTTCGCGGCATCCACCAGCGTGGGGTCGAAGCGCGCCAGGCTCCCCTGGATGGCCTCCAGGTCCTGCTGCAAGTTTGATGTTGCGCGTTCAAAGATAGAAGTCAAATCCGGCGGGAGGCAGCGCAGCGCCATCTTCTGCCGCAACGATTGCTTCCCCGCGCAGACGTCGGCGAGCGATAGGGCGTACTTTTCCAGCAGGCGCTGAATCGGCGGTTCCAAAATCGAAAAGCTCGCGCGGGGGACCACGACGGGCATGCGTCCAAGCACCCGCTGATAGACCGGCGCGGCCTGCGCCAGGTAGGCAATCTCAGAGGGCCCCCCGACGTAAGCGACGGTCGGCAGCAGCGCATCCTGCATCACCGGTCGCAGCAGCACGTTCGCAGAGAACAGGTGCGGGTTCTTCTCCAGCAGCTCCAGCAGTTCGCTCTGGGGGTACGATTTTCCGCTTGCCGAGCGGAAGCCGCCGCCCTCCAGGCGCAACGCTGTGCGCTGGCCGCTCTCGTAGAGAAACAGCAGCGAGGTATTCTCCGCGACGTGCGCTTGCGCGTGATAGCCCTTTGCGAGGAGCTGCTTGTTGCGCTCCATCAAATCGGAAACGATGGCCGGAGCCGCCTCAATGGCGGTGCGGAATACCGGCGCGCCCAGCCGGTGAAGCCGAGGGTCGATCGACTGCACCAGAACGACTCCAAACGCACGGAGCAGCTTCGCAAGCAACCGGCCGAACGCGGACCCGAAAGGCGCGTCCGGGCGATAGCACTCTTCCACTTCCCGGATGATTTCTTCCGCCGTGGGCGAATCAGGAAGATCGCTCCGCATAGACGAGACCAGCGGGCGAATGGCTTCCGTGAGAACCACGGCGCCAACCGGCCCGTTGGGGACCTGCGGCGTCTCGGAATAATCCAGGCGTACCGGCTTGCCTTCTCGATCCTGGATAAAGCAGTGGTTCACCTCGGCGAAGTCATGATCCTCGGTTTCCAACCAGAAGATCGGCACCGCGTCCACCCCCTGCTGGCTCAGCGATCGCGCCAGCTTAATTGCCGTAAGCGCCTTGTATAGAATGAACGCCGGCCCGCCAAACAGGCCGACCTGCTGCCCGGTTACGACGGCAACACACCCCGGTTTCGAGAGCCGGTCCAGGTTGCGGAGGCTCTCAGCTCCGGAGCCGAAGCTCTGATTCTGTTCGCGCAGAACTCCGACCACGGCTTGGCGCAGCTCGTCCGGGTAGCGCAGCGATTCAGCTGATTTGCGAAAGCTCTCAGCGGCCAGCGGAGCGAACGGGTAGAACTCGCTCACGCGCGGAAAGTCGTAGAGGTAGTCCTGGAAGAGCCGCGAGGTGTGCGGAATTTCCGTGTAGGGAATGGCGCGCGAGTCCATGGCGAATCTGTGTTCCGGCTCCGAAGATGTCGCACCCAGGAAACGAGTGATTGGATGAGACGCCGTCGGGAAATGTTTCAGAAAAGATGGCCGGAAGAAGGCTACGGCTCGACCGCCATCTCGTGCATCTGCTGCAGCGCCAGCACGCGCACCGGGTGCGACTGCAGCGCGGCAATGCCTTCCACCGCCGCCAGGGCGCCCGCCACCGTTGTAATACACGGCACGCGGTGCTGCACGGCGGCCCGCCGGATGGCCTTCTCATCAAAGAACGATTTGGCTCCGATGGGCGTATTGATGAGCAACTGTATCTCTCCGCCCTTGATCAAGTCCACAACGTTGGGGCGGCCTTCCATGACCTTGTACACGGTGCGGACCTCCAGCCCGGCCGCCGACAGATACTGCGCCGTGCCGCGCGTGGCCACCAGCTCGAATCCAATCTCGACCAGACGGCGCGCCACCGCAATGGCCTTGGCTTTGTCTTTGTCCCGCACGCTGAGGAAGGCGCGTCCCTTGAGCGGCAGCCGCGTCCCGGCGCTGAGCTGCGATTTGGCGAAGGCCTCGCCAAACTGCTCGCCGATGCCCATGACCTCGCCGGTGGATTTCATCTCGGGGCCCAGAATGGGGTCCACGCCGGGAAACTTCGAGAAGGGGAATACGGGCGACTTCACGCAGAACTGCTTTACCGGAAGCATGCCCAGGAATGCCTGCGCGCCGCGGCCGCCCTGGAGCCGCGCGCGGGAGCCTTTCTCTAGTGGCAGGTCGAAGGAGGCCAGCGTGCGGTCCGTCATCAGCCTCGCGGCGAGCTTGGCCAGTGGCACACCGGTGGCCTTGCTGACGAACGGGACGGTGCGCGAAGCGCGCGGATTTACTTCGAGCACGAACACCTTGCCATCCTGGATGGCGTACTGCGCGTTCATCAAGCCCTTTACCTGCAGGGCCAGCGCGAGCTCTACTGTGTAGGCGCAAAGCGTCTCGATTTGCTCCTCGGTGAGGGAGAACGAGGGCAGCACGCAGCAGCTGTCGCCGGAGTGGATGCCCGCCTCCTCGATGTGCTCCATGATGCCGCCGATGACGACGTGCTCCCCGTCCGCAAGCGCGTCCACATCCACCTCCGTGGCGTCCTCCAGGAAGCGGTCGATCAGGATGGGCCGGCCCGGCTCAGAGTATTCCACAGCCTCACTCATGTATGCATCCAACGTCGCGTCATCGTAGGCGATCACCATGGCGCGGCCTCCCAGCACATAGGAGGGCCGCACCAGGACGGGGTAGCCAATGCGCTCCGCAATCTCGCGCGCCTCCGTCAGGCTGGTGGCGCTGCCGTTTTCCGGCTGCGGGATGTTCAGTCGGCTGAGTAGCTGGCCAAAGCGGCGCCGGTCTTCCGCCAGGTCAATGGAATCGGGGCTGGTCCCGATAATGGGCACGCCGGCGCGCATCAGCGGCAGGGCCAGGTTGAGCGGCGTCTGGCCGCCGAACTGCACGATGACGCCGTCGGGTTTTTCCTCGTCCACCACCGACATGACATCCTCAAACGTGAGCGGCTCGAAATAGAGCCGGTCGGAGGTGTCGTAGTCGGTCGAGACCGTCTCCGGGTTGCAGTTCACCATGATGGTCTCGTAGCCGTCTTCGCGCAGCGCAAAGGAAGCATGGCAGCAGCAGTAGTCGAACTCAATGCCCTGGCCGATGCGGTTCGGCCCGCTGCCCAGAATCAGGATTTTCTTTCGGCCGGTCGGCTCCGCCTCGTTCTCCTGCTCATAGCAGGAATACATATAGGGCGTGTAGGATTCAAACTCGGCGGCGCAGGTGTCCACGCGTTTGAATACGGGTCGCACACCCAGCTCGCGGCGCAGCTCGTAGACGCGCTCCGGAGAAACGTCCCACATGGCCGCCAGGCGGCGGTCGGAAATCCCGGCGCGCTTGGCCTCCCACAACTCCTCCCGCTGGATTGTCGTGGGGCCGCGCCCGGCCAGCCGCGTGCGAATGTCCTCGACCTGCTGGATCTGCTCCAAGAACCACGGGTCAATCGAGGTCATCCGCGCTACTTCCTGCACACTCCAGCCCTGCTGCAGCACGTGGCGAATGTAGGTGAGCCGGTCCGGCGTGGGCGTCACCAGCCGCTGAGTGATCAGACTCTCCTCAACGTGAACGGAGGCCAGCGATTTGCCCGTCTCAAGCGACCGCAGGCCCTTCAGCAGCGCCTCTTTGAAGGTGCGGCCGATGGCCATCACCTCACCCACCGACTTCATCTGCGGTCCCAGCGTCGGCTCCACGCCGGGAAATTTTTCAAACGCCCACTTGGGAATCTTGACCACCACGTAATCGAGCGTGGGCTCAAAACAGGCCGGGGTCTTGCGCGTGATGTCGTTCTTGATCTCATCGAGCCGGTAGCCCACCGCCAGCTTGCTGGCGATCTTGGCGATGGGGAAGCCGGTGGCCTTGGAGGCCAGAGCGGAGCTGCGCGAGACGCGCGGGTTCATCTCGATCACCACCATGCGCCCGGTATCCGGCTGCACCGCAAACTGAATGTTCGACCCGCCGGTCTCTACGCCCACTTCGCGGATCACCGCGATGGCGGCGTCGCGCATGCGCTGGTATTCCTTGTCGGTGAGCGTCTGCGCCGGGGCCACCGTGATGGAGTCGCCGGTGTGCACGCCCATGGGGTCGAAGTTTTCAATGGAGCAGATGATGATGACGTTGTCGGCGAGGTCGCGCATCACCTCCAGCTCGAACTCCTTCCATCCGAGCACGCTCTCCTCGACCAGCGCCTCGTGTACGGGGCTCAAGTCCAG
>JBGPJR010000022.1:0-11988 GCA_041485545.1 Terriglobia bacterium | reverse complement strand
GCTTGGGGTGCAAGAGGTCCCGGGTTCAAATCCCGGCGTCCCGACCATTCGCTTTCGGCGAGTGCCCGGTGGACTCGGGCATTCCGTTGTTTTTTGTGGAGGATCTCATGGATGCATTTGAACGCACCGTAACCACGCGCAAAGGCTTTGACGAGGCCGTGCGCGCTGTGGAGGAAAAATCTGCTGAGAAAGGGTTCCGCGTCCTGCATACCCACGACGTGGCGGCCACCTTGGCCGAGAAAGGCTTTCCTCGCGATCCGCTCAAGATCGTGGAGGTCTGCAACGCCAAGTTCGCCAGCCAGGTGCTGAACAAGGACGTAAAAATCGCCCTGATGATGCCGTGTCCCATCAGCGTGTACGTAGAAGGGGGCGAGACCAAGATCAGCACCATTCTTCCCAGCTCGATGGCGCAGTTTTTCCCGCGTGCCGGAATCGAGGCCGTGGCGGCGGAGGTGGAACGGGTGGTGCTGCAAATTATCGAGGAAGCGCGCTGAGTGGCTTCGCAAGAGACTCCTGTAATCCTGCTGACCAACGACGACGGCATTGAAGCCGAAGGGATCAATGTCCTCCGCGTCGCGCTGCGCGACGTGGGCGAGCTGACCGTGGTGGCGCCGCGCGATCACATGAGCGCCACCAGCCACTCCATTTCGCTCTACAGCCCGGTGCATTACGAGCAGGCCAGCCCGGGCCGCTACGCGGTCCACGGCACGCCGGTGGATTCCGTGATCCTGGCGCTGAATCGCATTCTGCCGCGCAAGCCTGCGCTGGTCGTTTCCGGGATCAACCAGGGAGGCAACCTCGGCCAGAACGTCTTTTACTCCGGCACCGTGGCTGCTGCGGTCGAGGGCACCTTCCACGGCATCCCCTCCATAGCCATATCACTGGCGGCGCTGCGGGGAGCTTCGTTTGAGGCGGCGGCGCTGTTCACGCGCCAGCTCGCCTCCGTGATTCTGGAGCATGGGTTGCCCGCCGGCGTCACGCTCAACGTCAACGTACCCTCGCTGCGCAATCCGCTGGGCGTGCGGCTGACGCATCGCGCGCACCTGGACTCGCGCGCCTACGAGCTGAAGGAAGCGCTTCCTTCGGAGGGCCGCGGCTGGTGGATTCGCGAGCGCGTTGATCTGGAGAAGATCGGCGAGGGCTCCGATGATGCCGCGATCCGCCAGGGCTACATCTCCATCACACCGCTGACGTTCGACCTTCCGGAAGCGCCTTCGCTGGGTGCCCTGGAAGCGTGGATCCATTCCTTCGAACCGCTGGTCGCCCGCTGAAGGACCCGCATGGCGCCGGAGATTCGTCTTTCCTATCCCGCCCGGAAGGAGCGTCCCCGGGCGCTCGCTGCGGTCGAAGTTCCAAAGCTGGTTTGCCGCGGCGCGTGGGGCGTGGCGCGACCGGACGGCTGGCAGAACCGCCTGATTCATGCGGAGAACCTCAGCGCCCTGCGCGCCCTCGCCGCCGACCCGCAGATCGCCGGGCACGTCGCGCTGGCCTATCTGGACCCGCCGTTCGCCACCGACCGGCAGTACCGCGCGGGCCGTTCGCGCACGGCGACGGTCAGTTCCTCCCGGAGTGATTCCCTCGCGTACAGCGACCGGCTGCGCAGCGGCGCCTATCTGGAATTTCTCCGCCAGCGGCTCCGGCTGGTTCGCGAACTGCTTGCGGACAATGGTTCTTTGTACGTACACATGGGGCCGCAGATGTCCCACTACGTGAAGGTGCTGCTGGACGAGATGTTCGGAGCAGAGCATTTCCTCAACGAAATTGCGCGCGTCAAGTGCAACCCCAAGAATTTTCGCCGCGCGGCCTTTGGGAACGTCAAGGACTCGCTGCTGTTCTACACCAAGACGGGCCGACATATTTGGAACGAGGCGCGCGAGCCGATGACGGAAGAGGATATTGCACGTCTGTTCCCGCGCTGGGACGATCAGGGACGCCGCTACACTACCACGCCGCTACACGCGCCCGGTGAGACCCAAAACGGGCCTACCGGAGCCGTGTGGAAGGGGCTCCGCCCGCCGAGCGGCCGGCACTGGCGCTACCGTCCCACCGAGCTCACCCGCCTGGACCGTCAGGGTCTGATCGAGTGGTCCTCCAGCGGGAATCCGCGCAAGAAGATTTATGCCGACGACGTCATCCGGGCGGGCCGCAAGCGCCAGGACATCTGGATCTTCAAGGACCCGCCGTATCCTTCCTATCCCACCGAAAAGAATCTGCGCCTGCTGGAAACGATTATTCTTTGCTCCTCGAACCCGGACGATCTGGTTGTGGACTGCTTCGCCGGCTCCGGTACCACGCTGGTCGCCGCAGAGCGGTACGGCCGCCGCTGGATTGGAATCGATGCCTCTGCCATCGCGATACGAAAGGCGCGGCAGCGCCTGGAAGCCGTCGAGGGCTGCCGCGCTTTTGGGTTGTACCGAGCCGCGCCGCTGCGGTCCGCGCGAGGCTCTGCACGGTCCTCCTGAGCCGCTTGCAACATCCCAACGCTCTGCGCAGTCATCCCGCGTCCAGCGAGGAACCTGCTTTCCCTCGCACCGGCAGCCCCCAGCGCAGTTTGAGATGCACCGGCTCTTCCCACCCTGTTACACTTTTGATGATGCGGGCTCGGCAAACTTCCCGACGCATTGGCAAGGCGCTTCTGGCGGCAACTGGCTGCGCTGTTCTGACGGCAAGCTCCTTGTTTGCGGTGCCTGCGGACTGGGAAGGAAGGACGGTCGTAGCGATTCGGCACAGCCCAGAGACGGCCGGCGAGCCCGTCCTGAGCGCTGCCGAGCTGGCGGACTTGTCGGTGCAAAAGGTTGGCGAGCCGTATGACAGCTCGCTGATTCGCGAGACCATCCAGCGACTGTACGCCACGGGCCGGTTCGAGGACATTCGGGCGGAGGCCGAGGAAAGCTCCACGCCGCCACGCGGCGTGATCGTCACATTCCTCACCCGCGGACGCTATTTCGTCGGCTCCGTACGCGTCTCCGGAGCACCCTCTCCTCCGACGGAAGGCCAACTGCAAAGCGCCACACAGTTGCAGCTGGGATACCCTTTCGAAGAGCAGGACCTACCGGCAGCGCTGCAGCGGCTTCACGTCATGCTGACGCAAAACGGATATTTTCAAGCGGCCATCGTCCCCCAGCTCGAGCCGCATCCGGCGACCCAGCAGATCGACATCGTGATCGACGTGACGGCCGGAGAACGCGCCCGCATGGGAGAGATCCGCATGAGCGGGAATACGGCCCTGCCGCCCTCCCAGCTCGTTCGCGAATCGCACTGGGAAACCGGGAAAGCGCAAACCGCCGAGCTGATCGAAGAGGGTCTGGCACGGCTCCGGAAGCTCTATAAGGAGCAGAATTACTTGCAAGCAAGCTTCGGCGCAGTCAGCAAGCAGTACCATCCCGAGTCCAACCGCGTGGACCTGGACCTTTCCATCGAAGCGGGTACCCCCGTGGAAGTTTCGCTTACGGGAGCAATCCTGAGCCACTCTCGCCTCTCCGAACTGCTGCCCATTTATCAGGAAGGCGCGTTGGACGAGGACCTGCTCCGCGAAGGCGAGCGCAACCTGCGCGACCATTTCGAGTCGCAGGGGTATTTTCAGGTACAGGTAGGTCACCAATGGAAAACCGACGATCCGCAGCGCGCCGTGATTGAGTACGCCGTGAATCTGGGGCCCCGGCAAAACCTGCGCGGGGTCGAAATCACCGGCAACCATTATTTCGGAATCGAGGTGCTGCGCGAACGCATGAGCATTCAGCCCGCCCAGACCCACACCGGCACTTTCAGCACCCGCGCCCTGGAGCGGGACGTGGACGCCATTCGCGCTCTATACCAGAGCAACGGGTTTGCGCAGGTGCAGGTGCGCTCTGCCTTGCGGCCGGTGTCGCCCGATGCGCCGTCCGACATCGTGGTTGCGATCGAAATTGAGGAAGGCGCGCAGACGCTCATTGGGGCGTTTTCGATGACCGGCTACCACGCCTTCACCGAAGATCAGTTGCTGGGCTACGTCAACGCCGCCCAGGGCCAGCCCTACAGTGAGTCGCTGGTGGCCACGGACCGCAACAACCTGCAAACGCTCTACTGGAACGAAGGGTTCCCCAACGCCCGCGTGGACTGGGACGCGACGCCTGCCCCCGACGGCCAACACATGAACCTGCAATACCTCCTGTCGGAGGGCGAGCCCGAATCGATCCGGCACATTTTCGTCGGCGGCCTGGAGTATACGCGAGTAGGGATCGTGAACCGCCAGATCCAGTTTCAAGATGGCCAGCCGCTCAGCCAAGCCAAACTTCTGGACACGCAGCGGCGGCTCTATGATCTCGGCATTTTTAGCCGCGTGGAGGTGGCGCGGCAGAACCCCCGCGTGCCGGAGTCGGAGCGCAACGTGGTGATCTATGTGGAAGAAGCGCGGCGCTACACGCTGAATCTTGGACTCGGGGCGGAGTTCGGCCGTTTCGGGGGCTCCGGCCCCGATGCCGCGACCGAGTTCAGCCCGGACATCTCCATTGATGTTGCGCGCCTGAATGTGGGAGGGCGGCCCCACACGGCCGCTCTACGGACGCGCTTCAGCACCCTGCAAAAACGAGCCGCCTTGACCTACACGGCGCCGCGCTTCTTAAACCACGAATCGCTCAACGCCAGCGCCCGCGCTTTCTTTGACTCCACGCGCGACGTGCGCACCTTCACGGCGCAGCGGCTGGAAGGCTCCATCCAGTTTGAGAGTAAGCACAGCCGCGCCACCACCTGGATTCCGCGCTATACCTTTCGCCGGGTGCGCGTCAGCAACCTGCAGCTCTCGGCCGATCAGGTTCCCCTCGAGAGCCAACCGGTGCTGGTCGGCCTGCTCGGCTTCACCTGGGTTCGCGACACGCGCGATTTCCCGGCCGACGCCCGCCAGGGCATGTTTTCCACCGTGGACTTCGGGGTGGCTGCCAAGCAGCTGGGTTCGGAAACCAGCTTCGTCCGCGCGCTGGTGCAGCATTCTTCCTATCACCGCTTGGGAGGACATCTGGTGCTGGCGCGCTCCACGCAGTTCGGCGTGGAGACTCCCTTCGGCAAGGAGCGTCAGGTCGAAGACGTCTCCACGCGCGCTATTCCGATTGCTGAAAAGTTCTTTTCCGGGGGCGCCAGTTCTCATCGCGGCTTTGGCCTAAACCATGCCGGCCCGCGCGACCCAGAAACCGGCTTTGCGATCGGCGGCGACGCACTGTTGCTCAATAGTCTGGAACTGCGCTTCCCTATCTGGAGACAAAATATTACAGGGGTGGTTTTCCACGATGCCGGAAACGTATATGAGAAAATCGGCTCGTTCAGCCTGCGGCAGCACCAAAAAAGTCTGACCGACTTTAGCTATCTGTCGCACGCCGTGGGCTTGGGGGTGCGTTATCAGACACCCGTGGCGCCGATCCGTCTGGATGTGGGCTACAACCTGAATCCCACGCGCTTTCTCGCAGTGCCTGCAGAAGGCGGCGATCCCGTCCAGCAGCGGCTCTCGCGGTGGCAGTTCCTGTTCAGCGTGGGACAGACATTTTGAGGTGTAGATGAAACCGTGGTTGTTTGTGTTGCTGCTTGCCGCGCTGCCGGTGCGCGCCGAGATCGTGGACCGCATTCTGGCCGTGGTGGGGGACCGCGTCATCACTTGGAGCGAAGCCTGTGCGGAGGCCGATTACCAAGCCTTTCGCAGTGAGCAGGACCCACCCACCTGCGCGGCTTCGGGCGCGGCAGCCGCTGACTCCCCAGCCGTGCAGGCGGCGCTCTCGCGCCTGACGGACCAAGTACTGCTGGAGGAGGCCATGTCGCGCTCTCCGTTTTCGCCTCCTCCGCAAGAAGGGTCGCAGGATGCGCTGCAGCAGTTGCAGCAGCGCTTCGCCGACGCGGATGCCTACCGCGCGGCGCTGGCG
This sequence comes from Terriglobia bacterium, assembly GCA_041485545.1. Taxonomy (GTDB): domain Bacteria; phylum Acidobacteriota; class Terriglobia; order 2-12-FULL-54-10; family 2-12-FULL-54-10; genus DATMAF01. The sequence continues at coordinate 6,106 of JBGPJR010000022.1, read as the reverse complement.
CGGTATCATCTAACGGAGGAAGAAGTCCGGGGGCGGGCGACTCGCGAGCAGGTCTTGCTGGCTTTTGTGGACACGCTGCTGCGTCCGCAGATCCGCATTGAGCCCGACGCGATCCAGCGCTATTACGAAAGCGAGTTCGTGCCGGAACTGCGCCGCCAGAGTCCGGGCCAGCCGCCGCCGCTGGAAAACGTTCGCGAGCAGATTGGGGAAATCCTGACCCAACAGGAGATCAACCGGCTACTGGAGGCGCGCTTGGCGGAGTTGCGCCGCAGCGCCACAATCAAAGTCTGGCCGGAATAACTGAGGATGAGCACTACGGTTCCAGAACCACAACCGCCCCAGCCAACGCGGAAGCACCGCGCTCGTTGGTTCGTGCTCGCGGGGGCGCTGCTGCTTGCGGTCCTCGCCGGCGGGATTCTCTTTCTCGCGAGCGCTCGCTTTCAAGAGATGGTCCGGGTCCGGCTGGTGGCGGCCTTGGAGCAAGCTACTGGCGGACGCGTGGAGCTGCAGAGTTTTTCGGTGCAGTGGAGTCGGCTGGAAGTTACCTTGCGCGGTCTGGTAATTCACGGCCGCGAGGGTCCGGCTGAGCCGCCGCTGTTTTCTGCCGACTGGCTGGACGCGCGCTGGCATCTGCTTTCCGTTTGGACTTTGAAGGCCGATTTGTCGCAGCTCCGCGTAATGCGGCCAAAGATATACGTCGTTGTCGACGACGAGGGAAAGACGAACGTTCCCACGCCGCAGCGCACCGCCCCGCCACGGGGAAAATGGGCCGAGCAACTCATTGATTTGCGAATTACGATGCTGGAAGTCTCACGCGGCGAGTTCCGCTGGAACCAGAGCCGCGTCCCGCTCGATTTTCACGCCGAGCAATTCCAGGCCCGGCTCGATTATGAGCCGCAGAGCGACCGCTACGCCGGCCGGCTGGATTATCGCGACGCGGTGCTGACCTCGGCCGATGCGCGCCGGCTTCCTTCCAGTGGCGAGGTCCGCTTCGCTCTCTATCGCGATCATGCCGAGCTGGAATCCGTGTCTCTGGAAGCGGGCAATTCCCGATTGGCGGCCCAGGGGGCCATTCGGAATTTTCAGTCTCCGCAACTGGATTTGCACTACGACTTGCAAGCAGACTGGCAGGACGCCACCGTGCTGCTCCGAGCCAGCGGCTGGGAGGGCGACATCCGGTCGAGCGGGGAGGCGAAGGCGGATTCGTCCGGTTGGAATCTCGAAGGCGACCTGCAGGTGCAGACGCGGCGCAACGGCATCCGGGAATGGAGTGATGTTCCGTGGTCCGCGCGTGGCCTGCTGCGCGTGCATCGGCCGTCGCCGGACAATGCCGCAACTCTCTCGCCTTCTGCGGAAGGGACGCCCCCTCCTTGGCAGGTCTCGTTGCAGAACTTGGAGGTCAGCACGCTGGGCGGCCGGCTAACGGGCAGTGCGCTGGTTCAGCCCAGCGCCGCTGGTCCCAGCACCACGCTGGAGCTGGCTGCGGAGCGCCTCAGCTTTCCTGCGCTGCTGACAGCGCTGGGCCACGCCCTCTCGGTTCCCCTGGAGCGGCTGCAATGGGCCGGCGCACTCTCCGGACCCGTGCAAGTACGCTTCGCCGGTGCCGGCAAGGGGCTCACGCTCAATGCCGATTGCAACGTGGAGCCCGCGCTGGTGGTTCCGCCGGGCTTCGCGCCGGTGTCGGGCAGGCTGCAGGGAAGCTATGACGCTGCTGAAAAGCGTGTCGAGAGCCGCGACAGCTATGTCGATTTGCCGCGCACACATCTGGCAGGAACCGGCTGGTTCCGCGAACAGGAATCTCAAATGCAGCTTGCCGCGGAGACCAGCAACCTCGAAGAAACTCGCGCACTGGCGGAACTGCTCTGGAAGGAATCCACCACGGCGCCGCTACATCTTTACGGACACGCCCGTGCCGCGATGGGATGGACCGGAGGCACGCGCCGCCCGCGCCTGCAAGGCAATTTTCGTGCCGAGGATTTCTCCTACCAGGAGGTTCGCTGGGATTCCTTTTCGGGATTGCTCGACTACCAGCACGACTTCCTGCCCCTGCCGACTGCCGATGGTCCTGGCGGGACCGAGGCTCCTCCCGATCTTCGCTCGGGCGTTGCGCAGCTGGCGATTCGCAGCGGGCAGCTCCGCAAGGGCGGTGCGGGGCTCGATTTCGACGGGAGCATGATCCTGCACAACGGACGCTTCGAGCCGCAGAGTGCTTTCTCGATTGCGGCGCGTGTGCACGACGCGGCTCTTGCCGATGTGCAGGGAGTTGCGAAAACGCAATATCCCATCGACGGCCGCCTGGAGGGTTCGTTCACTGCTTCCGGAACGCGGCAGAACCCCAGGGGGCAGGGAAGCGTGAGCCTTGCCGAAGGCCGGATTTACGATGAGCCCTACGACCTGCTGACTGCGGATCTGCACTTCGCTCCGGGCGCCGCGCTCACGGCCGATCCGATTCGCTTGCATAAGTCCGGAGCCACGCTGCAAGGCCGCCTGACGTTGCAGCTGCACGGCGAACAGTTTGAATTTGAGCTGGCTGGTTCTGATTTTCCGGTCGAGTCTCTCCAGATGCTGCGAAGTGACCGGCTGGAGCTGGCGGGTCTGGCCCAGGTGAAATTGTCTGCACACGGGACCCTCAACAACCCGCAAGTAGCGGGTCAAGTCGACATTTCGGAGTTGCACTGGGGCAAGGAGCACACGGGACGCGTCTCGATGGGGGTGGAGAGTCGCGACCGGAAGGCGCTGTGGACCATCGGCGCGGAGCTGCTCGGGGGAAACCTGCGCGGCAGCGGCGAAACTGCGTTACAGGACCCGTATGCCTCGTCCGGGAAGTTCGACTTCGCCGGGTTCGACCTTCCCCTACTGTTGGGCGTGTTTCGCCAACCTCCCGAAGAGTTGGAGGGGAAAGTGACCGGAACTGTGGAGGCATCCGGGACCGGGAGAAACCTGCGTGCGGCTACCCTGCGCGGGGAAGTCACAAGCTTGGAGGCTTCCTACAGCGGTTCTGAATTTCACAGCACGGATCCGATCCCCTTCCGCTATCAGAACGAACTGCTGAGCCTGGATGGCGTTCACTTGGTGGGTCAAGATGTGGACTTGCAAACTTCGGGCACGATCCGGCTGGCAGCCGACCCAGCGCTGAATCTGGACACCCGTGGCCACATCGAACTGGCCGCACTCAGCCGCAGGAATCCGGATCTGGCGACGTCCGGGCAGGTGCAGCTCGATGCGCAGCTCAACGGAACCGTGCGCCATCCCCTCTGGCGCGGAAACATCAATGTCTTCGACGTCAGCTTGCAGTACGGGAACTTGCCGAATGGTTTTGACCATGTGAACGGCACCATCGTTTTTGACGGCAGTACGGGTGTGCTGCAAGATTTTCGCGCCGAAAGCGGCGGCGGACAAATCCGGATCGACGGCTTCGTGCAGGCGGCCAGCGAAGCCGGGTGGCAGGTCAATCTCTCCGGAACCGTCACCTCCGTTCGGGTGCGGTATCCGGAAGGGCTGAGCACCTGGGTGGATGGGCAGGTGAGCTGGAGCGGCACGGTCCAGAGCAGCCGTCTGGAGGGGCGCCTGACCATCACGCGCCAGAACACCAGCCCGTCGTTCGACTTGGCGCGGGCGTTCTTGAGCCGCCGCGAGGAGAGCACCGCGGCGGCGATGCCGGCAGTGCTGCGAAATACGCGCCTGAATCTGGAACTGCTTTCGGCTCCCGACATCCGCCTCGACACGCTGACGGCGCGGAACGTGCAGACCGACATCGAGATGCACATTCAAGGAACCCTCGAGCGGCCGGTCTGGTTGGGGCGCATCGGCATTCTGCAAGGCGAGATCGAATTTGCCGGAAAGAACTACGCTGTCAACCGCGGGGAAATCACGTTCCTGAATCCGTTTCAGACCGCGCCCGAGCTGAACCTCAGCGTGCAGTCGCGGGTACAGAAATATGATATCGCCATGGACTTCACGGGCCCTCCGGAGCGGCTCACGGTGACGTATCGCTCCGACCCGCCGCTGCCCACGCGCGACATCTTGGCGCTGCTGGTGGCAGGCAACTCGCGGGAGACGTCGCTGGAGGCCTCGGCAACGCAGCCGGTCCCGCAGGTTGGTGCGGACGCCCTGCTCACGCAGGCGCTGCGCAGCCAGATCACCAGCCGACTGGACCGCCTCTTCGGCGTGGGCCGCTTTCGCGTCGACCCGCAGATTTCCGGTTTGGGCCGCTCCACGAACGCCAGCATTGCGCTGGAGCAACGCTTCACCGACGATCTCAGCCTGACCTACATCACCGACGTGACCTCCTCGCAGCAGCAGCTCATCCAGGGGGAGTGGACCATCAGCCCCAAGCTCTCCGTGGTGGGCATTCGCGACCAGAACGGATTGATTGGAGTAAACTTTCAAGTCACTCTGCGGTTCCGATGAGAGGCGTGCCGTATGATCCACCACAACGGAAGCGGGCGTTCGGCACCCACGGTCACGCCCGAATGGCTGGCGGAGCGGCGCGCCACGATGGTCGAGGAGCAGCTCCGGCGCCGCGGGATTCGCGATGCTCGCGTGCTGCAGGCAATGTGCGATACTCCCCGGCATGAGTTTGTCTCTCCGGAGCAGATCGAGCAAGCCTACGCGGACCGTGCGCTGGCCATTGGACAGGGGCAGACCATTTCGCAGCCTTATATGGTGGCGCTCATGCTGCAGGCGCTGGAGCTGCGAGGTCACGAAAAGGTCTTGGAGGTCGGCACCGGCTCCGGATATCAGGCGGCCGTGCTGGCGTTGCTGGCCGCTCGCGTCATTACGATGGAGTCCAACCCGATCCTGGTCACGGCTGCGCGCCAGCGACTGAAGCAGTTCGGGTTAGAGGGAACGCTCACCGTGATTGAAGGCGACGGCAGCCTTGGGTATAGTCCGGAGGCTCCCTACGACGGGATTGTCGTGGCCGCGGCGGCCCCGGAGGTTCCGGATGCCTATCTGGAGCAGTTGGTCGAAGGGGGCCGTCTGGTGATTCCGTTAGGAGCGCTGGAGGAACAAGAGCTGCGCCTGATCCGTAAGGTCCAGGGCCAGCCCGTCGGCCGTACGCTGGGCTATTGCCGCTTCGTGCCGCTGACGGGAAGCCGCGGCTGGCGCCTCGATTGACACGGCCAGGGTACAAGGCCGACAGGATGCAGGATCAGGCAACTAGTAGTCAGACAGCTCTGGCTCGTGATCGCGTGGCTGTTTCAAAGGTGGAGATTTTACTGGCCGCCGCGCTCGGGATGGCCTACACGGTGCTGTGGGCCATGGACGCGGGAAAGGGCGTGACGTGGGACGAGAAAAACTATCACTACTACAATGTCTACGCTTGGATGTCCGGCCGCATGGACTATCACCTGGCCCCAGCCGGGCAGCATAGCTGGCTCAATCCGCTTCTCTATGTTCCTCACTATTGGGTGATCAATCATTTGCCCCCCGTGGTGGCGGGCGGCATTTTCGCCTCTTGGGTGGGGCTCAACTTTGTTCTCATTTATGTGCTGGCCCGACTGGTCCTGGTGAACGGCTCGCACTGGCTGGCGGGAGGCATCGCTGCGGTGTGCGGCATTGTCGGCCTCAGCGATCCGCTGTTCCAGACGCAGATTGGCACCAGCGACACGGACGATCTGGTGAGTCTGCCGGTGCTCGGCAGCTTGTGCGCCTTGGCCTGGGCGAGCCGCGCGGAATCGTCCGCCAAGGCCCGGAACATCGCATACGGCATCGCGGGGCTTTTGCTCGGGGCTGCCGCCGGATTGAAGTGGACCTGCTTTGTCTATGCCGCCGGGATGACCGTCACTTTGCTGGTTCTGTGGAGAGTGTTGAAGATGAACCCGCGGCGGTTTTTGTGGTTCGCCGCCGGCGGCATCGCGGGATACGTTCCGGCTGGCGGCTACTGGAACTGGGTTCTCTGGAATGGCTATCAAAATCCGTTCTTTCCCTATTGGAACCGGTATTTCCGCTCTCCGTGGGCTGTCCCCACCAACTACCGCGATATGCGCTTTCCGCCGGATTCCTTGCAAACCGCGCTCACCTTTCCATTCCAGTGGTTCGTGGGTCTTCATCCTACGAGCGAGGCCGTTTTCCGCACCGCCGTTTTTGCCTTTCTCTCGGTTCT